>CAMWJC010000045.1 GCA_947174495.1 uncultured Lachnospiraceae bacterium
AAAAAATTATTTTGCCAAATCGATACATTACTAAAAAAATACAGATTATTCAGAGAAAATTAATTTGAAATTTTACATATAGTAGAAAAAAACAGGAAAAAAAGGTAAAAAATTAATTTTTGTAAAATTGTTGAAAAGAAGACTTTAGCAACATTTGATAAAAATAAAACAAGAAATAGGAAGAAAAATAAGGCAGATTGAAATATAATTTGATTAGATTAAGGGGAAAAGTGTGCAAATTGCCAACCCAATACTATTAAATGGGAGAATAAATATGGAGCTTGTGAGAAACGAGACAAAAATCGAGGAGTACAGAGAAAGGGCCAGGAAGCTGGTTGAGCAGATGACCTTGGAAGAAAAGGCATTTCAGACTGTAAATGGTGCCGCAGAGATTAAGAGACTTGGGATTAAAGCGTATAACTGGTGGAATGAAGCACTTCATGGAGTGGCAAGAGCCGGAGTAGCAACTGTATTTCCACAGGCGATTTCGCTGGCAGCTACTTTTGATGAAGATTTTATTGAACAGGTTGCGGATGCAATCTCTACAGAGGGACGCGCTAAGTTCAATATGCAGCAAAAATATGAAGATACAGATATATATAAGGGGCTTACCTTCTGGTCACCTAATGTAAATATTTTTAGAGATCCCAGATGGGGACGAGGACACGAGACTTTTGGGGAGGACCCCTACTTGTCTTCCAGATTAGGGGTGAGGTTTGTCGAGGGCTTGCAGGGGCATGACGAGAATTACCTGAAAGCGGCAGCCTGTGCCAAACATTTTGCCGTGCACAGTGGTCCAGAGGATTTGCGTCACAGCTTTAATGCGGTGGCAAGCAAGCAGGATATGTATGAGACTTATCTACCCGCATTCAAGGCATGTGTGAAAGAAGCTAAGGTAGAAGCAGTTATGGGGGCTTATAATCGGACCAACGGAGAACCCTGTTGCGGAAGTAAAACGCTTCTCCAGGATATTTTACGGAAGGAATGGGGATTTCAGGGGCATGTGGTATCCGATTGTTGGGCCATCAAAGATTTTCACGAAGGGCACGGCGTTACCGGAGGAGCATTGGAATCCGTAGCGATGGCCATGAATAATGGCTGTGATTTAAACTGTGGACAGTTGTTTGCTTATCTGACAGAAGCAGTAAATCAGGGAATGGTATCTGAGGAGAGGCTGGATGAGGCGCTTGTTAACTTGTTTACAGCTAGAATGAAGCTAGGAGTATTTGATGAAAAGGGTAGTACGCCTTATGATGATATTCCTTATACAGTAGTAGACTCTGCTGAGATGAAAGCATTAAATCTAAAAGCGGCAGAGAAGTGTATAACTTTATTAAAGAACGAAGATAATCTTCTCCCTCTCGATAAGACAAAGCTGAAGACCATTGGTATCATTGGACCTAATGCGGACAATCGCAAGGCGCTTGTAGGTAATTACGAAGGAACCGCATCCAGATATTACACAATTTCTGAAGGAATTCAGGATTATGTTGGTGAGGATGTGAGAGTTCTTTTCTCCGAAGGCTGCCACTTGTATAAAGATAAGATCAGCGATCTCAGCCAGGGAAGTGACCGCCTCTCTGAGGTGAAAGGCATCTGTGATGCGAGTGATGTAGTTATCCTTTGTCTGGGATTGGATTCCGGATTGGAAGGTGAAGAGGGGGATCAGGGTAATCAATATGCCAGCGGTGACAAGCCGGGACTTGATCTGCCTGGCAAACAGCAGGAACTTTTGGAAACAGTATATGAGAGCGGAAAGCCTATTGTGCTGGTTCTTTTATCAGGAAGCGCTTTGGCAGTTACCTGGGCAGATGAACATATTCCGGCAATCCTGCAAGGGTGGTATCCCGGAGCGCAAGGCGGAAAAGCAATAGCAAAAGTACTTTTCGGAGACAAGAATCCGGAAGGCAGACTCCCGGTTACATTCTATCGTTCAACGCAGGAACTTCCGGAGTTTACGGATTATTCCATGAAGGGAAGAACTTACCGTTATATGGAGAATGAGGCCCTTTATCCTTTCGGATATGGCTTATCATATACAGACTTTACATATGACAATGTGAAAGTTTCTTCTGAGCAGGTGAAGGAAGAAGGAATTACAGTCAGTGCAGTGCTGAGCAATACCGGTGATCTGGAAGGAACGGAAACGGTTCAGGTGTACGTGAAAGCAGACAGAGAGGGAACCCCGAATCCTCAGCTTAAAGGAATTCGTAAGGTATCCTTAAAGCCCGGAGAAAGTAAAGAGATTACGGTTACGCTTCCTGCCTCAGCATTTGCCCTGTATGATGAACAGGCTGTAAACCGGGTTTCGGAAGGAAATTATTTGGTGTATATCGGCGGAAGTCAGCCGGATAGCCGGAGCGAGAAGCTGACAGGAAAGAAACTTGCGTCTCTCGTGGTGAAAGCAGAGCAGGAACTTATTTTAGAATAGAAAGGAGTAGCAGCATGGGATTTGAACAGGCGTGGCTCTCCTATGAAAAACGGGAAGTTTCTGTGCAGTGGGCAGGAATCCATATGATCTATGCTGAACAGAAGGGACGCATTATAGAGCATGCGGCTACTGAGCTTCAAACAGCATTTGCCAAAATAACGGGCAAAGAGCCTGTGTTGTGCTTAGAACGGCCGGAAAAGGAATTGAATGGTTGTATCCTTTTGAAGCAGAAGAACGGACTGAAGGAAGGCGGGTATCATCTCTTTGAAAGAGAAGGAGCTTTGGTGATCGAAGCGCCTGACGAGGGAGGGCTTTTGTATGGAGCCTTTGAACTGATTAAGCAGCTTCAATTGGGGAATGCTTATGAGGGAATGGATATTTGTAAAGAGCCGGTGATGCCTCTTCGGATGTTAAATCATTGGGATAATATGGACGGCAGTATAGAGCGGGGATATTCAGGCAATTCTTTTTTCTTTGACAATGATGAGATTCTTGTGGATGAGAGAATAGTCACTTATGCAAGGCTGCTAGCTTCGGTGGGAATAAACGGTACAGTGATCAATAATGTAAACGTTAAGGACGCTGCAACATGGCTGATTACGGACAGATATTTTGAAAAGCTTCGTCAATTATCGGAGATTTTAGCAGATTATGGAATAAAGCTTTTTCTTTCCTTGAATTATGCGGCACCAGTGGAATTGGGAGAGCTTGACAGCGCTGATCCTTTATCAGAGGAAGTAAGAGCGTGGTGGAAGGAACGGATGAAGTTGGTCTTTACACAGGTTCCAAATCTTGGTGGATTTTTGATCAAAGCAGATTCAGAAGGACGCCCCGGACCTTTTACTTACGGAAGGACTCATGCGGATGGTGCCAATATGTTGGCGGAGGCAGTAGAGCCTTATGGAGGGTTAATAATCTGGCGCTGCTTTGTATATAACTGTAAACAAGACTGGAGAGATTACAAGACTGATCGAGCAAGATCAGGCTATGACAATTTTAAAGAGCTTGACGGCACTTTTCGCGATAATGTTATTTTGCAGATCAAGAACGGACCTATGGATTTTCAGGTCAGGGAACCGGTACATCCTCTGTTTGGCGCCCTCGAAGCCACCAATCAGATGCTGGAGGTACAGATTGCACAGGAATACACAGGACAGCAGCGACATGTATGTTATCTTATACCAATGTTTAAAGAGGTTCTAAGCTTCCGTACATATGCAGCAGAGACTGATGATACCGTGGAAGATATTGTATCAGGCAAAACCTTTAAGCAGACAAAATGCGGCATGGCGGCGGTGGCAAATACCGGAAATGACGAAAACTGGACCGGGCATGATCTGGCAGCGGCTAATTTTTACGGATTTGGAAGGCTTGCTTTTGAGCCTTCGGCCCAAGCAGAAGAACTGGCTGAGGAGTGGATCATTAGAACCTTTGGTGAAGACAAGGCGGTTCGCGAAGTTCTGTTGTTCATATTGATGAATTCCTGGAGAGCATATGAAATGTATAATGCGCCGCTTGGAATTGGTTGGATGGTCAATCCTAGTTATCATTATGGCCCAAGTGTGGACGGCTATGAGTATGACAGGTGGGGAACCTACCATCGAGCGGATCATGTAGGAATTGGTGTTGACAGAAGTCATCAAGGAACAGGATATGCAGGACTTTACAGGGAACCAAATGCTTCTATGTATGACAACCCGGAAAGCTGCCCTGATGAGCTTTTACTTTTCTTCCATCATATGCCATACGATCACAGGCTTCGAAGCGGTAAGACAGTAATTCAGCATATTTATGATACTCATTTTGAAGGGGTGGAGCTGGTAGACGAAATGGTGAAGCGTTTTGAAGGTCTGGAAGGAAAGCTTCCGGATAAAGCCTACCAGAGAATGCTGGAGAGATTTCACCATCAAAAAGAACATTCAAGAGAATGGAGAGATCAGATCAATTCCTATTTTTACCGCAAGAGCGGTATTGCTGATGAAAAGGGAAGAAAAATATTTTAGCGGAAGATTTCCGTCTGAAAATGAAAAAGAGAAGGATTTTGGGAGGTGTTAGAGTAATGGCTAAGGCGAAAACAAGTAAACCGGTGGTCGAAAAAAAGGATAGTACCCGTTCGTATCTGAAAAGATACTGGCAGCTCTATTTTCTTTTGAGCTTGCCACTTCTATACCTTTTGATCTTTAAGTATATACCAATGGTATATATTCAGATTGCATTTAAAAAGTACAGTATCATACAAAATGTATGGCAAATGCCATTGGCCAAAAATCATGGTTTTGAGTTTTTTATTAAGGCCTTTGGAAACAACGATTTCCGTCGCGCATTACGTAATACAGTGGTCTTGAACCTGCTGGATCTGGTGATTGGTTTCCCGGCACCGATTATTTTTGCGTTGATTCTGAATGAATTGTGTTTCAAGCGCTTTAAGAAAGTGGTACAGACGGTTGCATATATGCCCCACTTCCTTTCATGGGTCATCATTTACAGCTTGGCACTGCAGCTTTTTGCTCCCGGTGAAGGTCTGGTGAATATGGCTATTGAACGCCTGGGCGGTTCATCTATTCCGTTTTTGAATGATGCAGCCCACTGGATTGGCACTTATATCGGGGTAGGTGTATGGCAGAATTTTGGTTGGGGTTCTATCGTATATCTGGCGGCAATTGCTGGTATTAACTCAGAGCTTTATGAGGCGGCTTCTGTGGATGGAGCAGGACGTTTCCGCAAAATGTGGCATATTACCCTTCCGGGTATTAAGCCTACGATTGTAGTCTTATTGATCATGAATCTGGGTAATATTTTGGGAAGTAATTTTGACCGTCCCTTCGCATTCCAGAATAATCTGGTCATGAATGTAGCGGACGTAATTTCTACCTACGTATATCGAACCGGTATCAAGGGACTGCAGTTCTCTCTGACAACTGCGGTTGGTCTGTTCCAGTCGGTAGTCGGTGTTCTCTTTTTACTGGCAGCTAACTGGTTGTCCAGAAAGCTTGGAGAAAGGGGGATCTGGTAATGAAAGTAAAATCAACCTCTGCAAAAGTCGGCGATTGGGTTTTTGTCATAATCTGTGTGCTGATCAGTATTATCTGTGTAGTACCGATGATAAATTTACTTGCAAAATCTTTGAGTTCAACCGAGTATCTGGTTAAAAATGCGGTTTCACTCTGGCCCAAGGGCTTTAATCTGGATGCTTATAAGACAGTTTTGAGCGATTCTAAGTATATCAGGGCGTTCTTCTGGACAGTATTTTTAACGATAGTTTGTACACTGGTTTCTTTAACCATGACGATCCTGTGTGCTTATCCGCTTATCTTTGATAAGTTGAAGGGCCGCGGAGTGATTAATATTATTATCACGATCACCATGTTTTTTAATGCAGGTACGATTCCTAACTACCTGCTTATGCAGAGCCTGGGATTGCTGGATAATCCGCTGGTATTGATTCTCCCCAGCTGCCTTAGCGTTTACAATATGATCATTATGAGAAGCTTTTTCTATGGCATTCCGGAAAGCTTAAGAGAGTCTGCAGAAATAGACGGAGCCTCATTTATTCAGATTATGATGAAGATTTACGTACCGCTGTCCAAACCGGTTATGGCGACTCTGGCACTGTTCTATGCGGTGGGGCGCTGGAACGGCTACTCAGATGCACTGCTGTACATGAAGAAAACAGAATTTTATCCGTTGCAGCTGCTGTTGTACAATATTATTAACAACATTAACTCTGTAGAAGTTGCAACTCAGGAGGGATTTTCATCACCGGGACTTACGGCATCCTTAAAGGCAGCGATAGTCATGTTTTCAACTGTGCCTATCCTGTGCATATACCCCTGGCTGCAGAAGTATTTTATTCACGGCGTGACCATGGGAGCTGTAAAGGAATAATCGAATCTTTTTAATCAGATTCGTTCATTCAAATAAAACCAAAATAGGGAGGTAAAAAAATGAAGAAAAAATTAATTGCTATTCTGCTTGCAGGCGCTATGGTAGCTTTGACAGCATGCGGTGGCGGCAACGCAGATAGCTCATCTACTCCGAGCACGGATACTCCGGCAAGTGATTCTCAGGCAACAGCTGCAGATGATGCTGGAAATGCGGGAGATGCAGCAGGCGCAGGAGAGGAAGCAGCTGCAACGGGCGAGCTGGTAGATGGCAAGTTTGCAGAAACCAGACACATTACGGTTGAGGTTTATGACCGTGGAAACGATGGTGGTTCAGACCCTACTAATAACATGTACACTGAATTCATTAAGAAGGGTATGTTGGAAGACCACAACGTTGAGGTTGAGTTTGTAAAGGTTCCCAGATGGACCGAGGTAGAGGAGGTTAACAACCTGCTTGCAGCAGGAACAGCTCCTGATATCTGTGTAACTTACAGTTATCCTACGATTCTCACTTATGCAGAGATGGGAGGAGTTCTTGATCTCAGCGGTTATGTGGAGGATTACAAGGCTGATCTTCCTAACCTGTGGGATTGGCTTGGCGAAACCAATATGTATTGGGATAAGGATCCTGTAAATGGCACTCTGTGGGCAATCGAAGGAAAGCTGGCTGTTAACAATCGTATTAATACCTTTGTTCGTAAGGACTGGCTGGATGCATTAGGAATGGCTGCTCCTACCACAACAGAAGAATTTGAGGCAATGCTGATTGCGTTTGAAGAAAATAAAGACACTCTTCTGGGTGCAGATGCAGATAAAATGATCCCTTACTCTGTAAGCTATGATGTGGGCTGGAGAGCAGCTACTTTAATTGAGTCATTTATTGATCCGGATATTACTGACAGAGAATACTATGTCAATGGATATGATGACAGAAAGTTAACCCAGAATGGAACCAAAGAGGCTGTAAGACTTTTGAACAAGTGGTACAATCAGGGTCTTATGTGGGATAATTTCGCATTATACGGAAGCGGTGATACAACGGAAGATGATATGATGAAAGCAGGTTATGTAGGAGCATTTACTCATAACTGGGATTATCCTTTCCGTAACGGTGAGGACAGCATCAATGCAAACCTGCAGAGAAACGTAGGTGAGGATGCTTACTTTGTAGCAATTGATCCTTTCAATGATTCAAAGGGAACACATACCAAATATGTGTCCAGTACTGCTGGAGATCGTAAGATCTTCTTCCCTCATACCAATGATGAGCCGTTGGCTTGTATGCTGTATCTTGACTGGATCAGTGATCCGGAGCATATTCAGTATCTGCAGATCGGTGATGAAGGTGTAACTCACAACGTATTAGATAGCGGTGCAATTCAGACTGTTGCAGCATCCGGTGATGCAATCATGAACTCCGGTATGAATATTGACTACACAATTACTTGTAACGGATTACACTTAGCTACTGAAGAATTGACAAAGCTTTCTCAGGCATATAACTATGCTGAAATCGATCCTGATGTAGTTTCACAGGCAGATGTCATTGCACAGACTAATGCAGTTCCTGCTAAGAATGTTAACGTAGGAACTATTGAAGCAGAAGCTAATATTGGTGACACATTAAGCGCTAAGCGTGATCAGGTTTATGACAATGCAGTTATTGCATCTGAAGCTGATTTTGACAGCGTTTGGGACAGCATGATGGAAGATTACCTGAGTTCAGGCGGCCAGGCAATTATGGATGAGCGTGCTGAAAAGTGGGATGCTGTATTTGGCAATTCTAATATGCTTCCTTAAAAACCAGATATAATTGAATAGGATAATTATTCAGAGGGGCCATTGCAAGGTGGAGGTATAATCTGCCGGAGCAATGGCTCCTTTTTGCGTGGTGACGTAGAATTTTGTTTCTTAGCCGAGTGGTCGTTTAGATACTATAAGTAAACCAGCTAAATGAAAATTTGAAGCAACTGACAATTGTTGTTCGGTAAATGGTGATGTATAATTATAGCATTACTTCTAACATTTGCAGATATGACGGGAATTGCTATTCGAATTGTAAAATGGAGGATTACATGAAATATTTGACGGTGATACTCGGTATCTTTGGCTTGGAGCTGGGCGTTAAAAATTATATAGAGAAATCATTGGTGGAAGGAGAAAAACACGCAAAATGTAAGGGGACTCTTGTGATTCGCAAATACCATAATCGGGGGGCTTTTCTAAATATGGGTGAGAGAAAGCCGTGGATTGTGGCAGCTTTATCCGTGATTCTAACGTTTCTTCTTACAGGATTTTTTGTGTGTACCTTTACTATGAGAGGGGGAGAAATGCTGCGATGGGGACTCACACTGATGCTTGGCGGAGCTTTTGGAAATACCTATGACAGACTCCGGCGGAAGTATGTGGTGGATTATGTGAGTTTTAATGTACCGTTTAAGCAGCTTAGACAGATTGTTTTCAATATCAGCGACTTTTGCATTATGATCGGTGCCATGCTTAGTGTAATATCGGAAATTTGTAAAAAACAAACTTGACAAAATCCTAATAATGATTTATTGTATTAATAAAGTAATACAATAATACATAGAAAGGACGACGAGGATGGCGTGGAATTTAAATTCTGACAGACCGATCTATGCCCAGATTCTTGAAGTGATACAGATTCGGATCATTGCAGGAGTATATAAACCGGGAGAGAAGATTCCCAGTGTACGTGAGCTGGCAGCCGAAGCAGGGGTTAATCCTAATACGATGCAGAAAGCGCTTACAGAGCTTGAGAGAAGCAGGCTTGTGATGTCTGTGAGAACCAGTGGACGTATGGTGACTGAGGATATGGAAATGATCAGACAAACTAGGGAGCATCTTGCCAGAGAGCAGGTGCAGGAATTTATTAACAGAATGAAAAAGCTTGGCTTTAGCAGAGCGGAGGTACTCAAGCTTTTGGAACAGGAGGAAGGACATGAGTGAGTTGGTACAGATCCATAATCTTACCAAAGTATACAATAAGAAAAAGATGGCGTTAGATCATATGAATTTGGTGATTCCAAGAGGGAGAATTATCGGATTGTTAGGTCCCAATGGAAGCGGAAAGACTACCTTGATTAAATTGATCAGCGGTCTTTTGGTGCCCACCGAAGGAGAAGTGTTGATTAATGGCAATAAACCGGGAGCGGTTACCAAAGCGCAGATTTCTTATCTTCCGGAAAGAACCTACTTTCAGAGCAATATGAAGGTTAAAGAGCTGATTGATTACTTTGCGGATTTTTATGGAGATTTCAGTAGGGAACGTGCTAAGGAACTTCTGCGGAATTTGAATATTGATGAACAGGCAAGACTGAAAACACTTTCCAAGGGAACCAAGGAAAAGGTTCAGCTTATTATGGTTATGAGCCGCAATGCTCAGTTGTTCCTTTTGGATGAACCGATTGCCGGTGTGGATCCGGCAGCAAGGGATTATATTTTGAGGACGATTATCACTAATTACAACAGTAATGCCACGATACTGATTTCCACTCATTTAATTTCCGATATCGAAAACATATTAGATGAAGTGATATTTATACGTGATGGACGGATGATTCTTCAGGATACGGTTGAAAATATCCGTGGACAGAAGGGCAAATCAGTGGATGCGTATTTCAGGGAGGTGTTCGTATGTTAGGAAAATTGATGAAGCATGAGTGGATGTCGTTGTGGAAGATACCTACGCTTTTGATCGGGGTACTGCTGATTGCTTCTCTTCTGTGCGGAGCAACTTTTGCCCTGCCGATGTGGGAGAGTAACTGGAGCGGGCTTGAGCTTTCTGCAGTTGCAATGTTTTTGCTGTATTATATGTCCATTATCGTATGCAGTGTTGGTATCTCGGTATATATGGCTGTTCGGTTTTACAAAAGCATGTTTACGGACGAAGGTTATCTGACTCATACGCTTCCGGCAACTAGCCATCAATTATTGCTTTCCAAAGTCATTACCATGAGCTGTTGGAATCTGATCAGTGTGATCGGCGTTGTGGTCAGCATATTCATCTTAGGGGGGAGTGTTTACCTTTTCTTGATGGATAATTTCAACAGTCTGGGCTATGAGTTTCGAATGCTGATGCATGAGCTTGCTCAGCTTGAAGAATTGAGAGGATTTTTGGGACTGATGTTTACCGTGATTCTTACGGTGATTGCTTCAACCTTCGGTGGAACCATGATAGTTGTGGGAGCGGTTTCTATTGGTCAGATGCTGCGTAAGCACAGAATCCTTGGAGCTATCGGGGCATATTTCGGAATTACGACTGTGGTTAATATCATTTCAACGATTGTAATGTTCCCGGTTATGTTTAGATTTGCAATGGCGGCTGACCAGAGTGATGTGTTTTCAGTCTATAACGCTATTTATTTGGTAATGTCCTTGGTTTATGTTGCGGTTGGAGTAGGGCTTTATTTCCTCAGTGAATATCTGATTCGCAGGCAGCTTGACTTGGAATAAAAGAGTTGTTGCGAATTTTTGTAGTATAGTAGAGCTTAAAAGAATTTCTTAGAAAAGCACCCGCATATCGGTGAAATAACCGGTAAGCGGGTGTCTTTTGGTAATTAATTTAGATGCGGGATAATTCTATAGGGTAATTAATGTTCCTGCTTTTCCCTTTAATGCGTCTGTGACGGTTTCTAAGGAAGTGATTAGAACACTACCCTCCTTATTGGAAGAAAGGAAGGAAATTGCTGCTTCGATTTTGGGAAGCATGGTACCTTTGCCAAATTCATCCTTTGTAATCATTTCTTTGGCTTCCTTTGTAGTAAGGGTTGAAACTGGTGCTTGATTCTCTTTGCCGAAATTCTGATAAACATTAGGAACGGAAGTAAGAATGATCAGCTGATCAACACACAGATCAGCTGCCAACTTTCCTGCGATCACATCTTTTTCGATTACTGCAGAAGCACCCCGAAGCGCATGCTTTTGCTCGATCACGGGGATGCCGCCTCCGCCACAGGCAATAACGATCTGACCGGCGTCTGCAAGGGTGCGGATAGCTTCGATTTCAACAATGTCGATAGGGCTGGGAGCGGCAATGATCCGACGGAAGCCTTTGCCCGGTTCTTCCTGCACATAATTTCCTTTTTTGATTTCCATTTCTGCATCTTCTGCAGACATATATCTCCCGATTAGCTTTGTTGGTTCATAGAAAGCTTCATCATAAGGATCTACGGTTACCTGTGTCAAAATGGTGGAAACTGTCTTACTGATCCCGCGGCTTAAAAGCTCTGCCTTCAGGGAATTCTGAATGTCATATCCCACATATCCTTGGCTCATGGCACTGCATACGCACATGGGAGTGGGTGTATAATCAATGTACAAGCGCCGCAGTTCAGTCATTGCCTTGTGGATCATGCTAATCTGCGGTCCGTTGCTGTGTGTAATGGTTAATTGATAGTCTGCCTCCACCAGATCGGCAAGCGCTTTTGCGGTGACCTTGACAGCATCCCATTGCTCTAAGGTGGTATAGCCGAGTGCGTTGTGTCCCAGCGATACAACTGCTTTTTTTCTGCTCATAATATATTAACCTTCTTTCCCGAATATCTGTATCTGGTGTTGCTGTGCTGCGTAACAATATAAAAACTGATTTCATTCAGTATACCAAAATGCAGAAGATTTGTATAGGAGAAGAATTTTCTTGAAGAATTTTCTTGAAGAATTCTCTAGAAGAATTGTTACATTTAAGTAATCGGTTTCCTTCATTGCAAGAAAGCCGGCTTTGTGGTATGATAGGTCAGTATAATTAGAATCCAGCCAGAGCAGAGGGAACGAAGCTGACTGCATGGCAGGTGCAGTGAAATAAGTGCATATTGAAGGAACACAAAAAGACCGGAAAGGGGTAAAAGATACATATGGAAACCATGATTCAGATTAAGGATGTCACCAAGACGTTTGTTGGCAAGGACAACTCTGTGGAGGCATTAAAGGGAATCAATCTGGAGGTTCATAAAGGTGAGATCTACGGAATTATCGGTATGAGCGGCGCCGGAAAATCCACATTGGTCAGATGCCTCAATTTTTTGGAGCGTCCAACCAGCGGAACGGTTCTGATTGAAGGCAAAGATTTATCGGAAATGAAAGACAGTGAACTACGGAAGATGCGTACGCAGGTAGCGATGATCTTCCAGCATTTTAATCTGTTAATGCAGAGAACTGTTATTGACAACATTTGTTTTCCTATGGAAATCACTAAAAAGCCTAAATATGAGGCATATGAAAGAGCCAAAGAGCTTTTGGAGATTGTAGGGCTATCTGAGAAAGCGAAGGCGTATCCGGCACAGCTTTCCGGAGGACAAAAACAGCGTGTGGCGATAGCCAGGGCGCTTGCTAACAATCCGAAGATCCTTTTGTGTGATGAGGCGACCAGTGCACTGGACCCGACTACAACCAAGGCTATTTTGGCTTTGCTTAAGGAAATTAATCAGAAATACGGAATCACCATTGTGATCATCACTCATGAAATGTCGGTAGTGCAGGAAATCTGCTCTCACGTGGCAATCATTGATGAGGGAACTTTGGCGGAGACAGGAACGGTGGAGGAGGTATTTCAGAGACCAAGGAGCCGGGCGGCAAAGAAGCTTGTTATTCAGGGAGATACAACGCCGAAGATGGAAATGAAGGGCAGGCGATGCATTCGTATTGTTTTTTCCAGCAATTCTTCTTACGAGCCGGTGATTGCTAATATGGTATTGACCTGCAAGACGCCGGTAAACATTCTCTTGGCGGATACCAGAGATATTGGCGGTGTGGCGCACGGACAGATGATTCTGCAGCTTCCGGAAGATCGGGAGACGGCAGAAAAGATGGTACAGTACTTAAAGAACAGAAAACTGGAAGTGGAGGAGCTTGATAATTATGTGGGATAATCAGACAATTATGATGATCGTCGAGGGTACCGGCGTGACCTTATATATGACGTTGGTATCGACGCTCATTGCTTATCTTTTGGGGCTTCCTATGGGGATTGCACTGGTGGTGATGGCGCCGGGAGGATTAAAGCCCAATAAGGTGATATATAAGATTCTTGATGTTGTGGTAAATATTGTGAGGAGTATTCCGTTTCTGATTCTGCTTATGCTGATCATTCCTTTTACCCGATTTGTTGTCGGGAGAAGCTATGGAGCTACGGCGACTATCGTGCCGTTATCGCTTGCGGCAGCACCGTTTGTAGCAAGGTTAGTAGAGTCTTCTCTCCTTGAAGTGGATCACGGCGTCATTGAGGCGGCACAGAGCATGGGGGCAAGTCTTTGGAACATTATCTGGAAGGTGCTTCTTGCAGAGGCGAGAACTTCCCTGATTGTGGGCGCAACCATTGCGCTGGGAACCATTTTGGGATATTCCGCCATGGCTGGCGTAGTAGGCGGCGGCGGCTTGGGCGATATTGCCATTCGCTATGGCTATTATCGTTGGCAATTCGATATCATGATCGTGACGGTAATATTGTTGGTAGGACTGGTGCAGATTCTACAGGTGCTTGGAACCAAGCTCTCCAAGAAACTGGATCGTAGAATTACGGGATAGAAGGCAGACTCCGGTTTTACGTCAGCAGGCAACAGTCATTGCTGATGCAAAACCGGAGTCTGCATATCCTTAAAATCTCTGGGAGAGATGCCGTATTCTTTTTTAAAGGCACGGTAAAAACTGGAATAATCACCGAAACCAAACGTCTGGTAGGTCTGAGTGATGCTTGCTTCGCCAAGAAGGGCATTACGGCAGAGAGCCAGGCGTTTTTTGGTTATATATTGATGAATGGACATACCAAGATGATCCTTAAATACATGAGCAATATGATATTTGCTGACAAAAAATTCTTTCGCCAGAAGCTCAAGGGAAAGATCCTGATCCAAGTGATCTTCGATATATCGGATCAAATTCTGATACAGAGATATTTCGTGTGATTTTTTTGTTGGCATATTTCTTTCATGGATCAAACGGTTTAAATATAATACCAGTTGATTTACGTACAAAGAAATCTGTGCGTTTTTGCCAAAACGATCAGCGTTCATTTCCTCGAGCAATTCCAGGATTCGAGACTGCAATGAGTTGAAAATGATCCGGTCATTTGAAAAAAGATATTTCTGATGCTTTTTTACATAATCCATAAGATAAACATAATCCGGTGAAAGCGTCTTAAGATACTGGCAATATTCCTGGCTAATCCAGAATACAAAACGACGATAAGGAATGTCCGTGCCGTGGATAATGGGGCAGTGGGGAATATGGGGTGGGATAAGCATTACATCTCCATATTTCACAGGGTAAAGAGTCTCGTCGATTTGAATGCTTACATTACCCTCCAGAAAAAAATAAAATTCATAGTAATCATGGGAGTGAAGTTCCACTTTTGACAGGTTGCGGTCATTGTAATAATAAAATTCAAAATCTTTCGACAGCATATACTGTCTGGTCTGAAAACGGGTTTCCGGGATTTTTCTCATGGCAGATTCCTTTCTGGGTTGTCAGGATGTAAAGCGAAACGCATAGTTTTAGGAAAAAATGTATCCGTTCAGCCATGCCATTCATAGGTCATCAGGATATCACAAATCCGCAATTTTGGCAATATATACAACAATTCTGTCAATGAAATTATTTAATATTTTATTTATAATAAAGACAAAGGTTTTGAATTCAGAAACGGAGGTAGCAAAACAATGGAAATGACACTAAGATGGTATGGAAGTAAGTTTGATACAGTTACACTTAAGCAGATCCGCCAGATACCGGGGGTAAAGGGCGTGATCACCACACTTTATGACACCGCGCCGGGAGAGGTGTGGAGTCAGGAGAGAATCCGTGCATTGAAAGAAGAGGTGGAGGCAGCAGGCCTTTATATTGCTGGAATTGAGAGTGTGAATATTCATGATGATATTAAGATCGGAGGAGGAGACAGGGATCAGTATATTGCAAATTATATTGAAACTCTGGAAAATCTCGGAAAAGAAGATATTCATCTGGTATGCTACAATTTTATGCCGGTATTTGACTGGACAAGGACGGAGCTGGCAAGAGTAAGGCCGGACGGTTCTACCGTGCTTGCCTATACCCAGGAAGCGGTGGACGCACTGGATCCTGAGAAGATGTTTGAATCCATTGCGGGAGATACCAACGGAACAGTGATGCCGGGGTGGGAGCCGGAACGTATGGCAAGAGTAAAAGAGCTTTTTGAGATGTATAAGGATGTGGACGGAGAAAAGCTATTTGCTAATTTGAAGTATTTTCTGGAAAAGATCATGCCGGTGTGCAACCAGTATGATATTAAGATGGCAATTCATCCTGATGATCCGGCATGGAGTGTTTTTGGGCTGCCGAGGATCATCATCAACAAAGAGAATATTTTGAGAATGATGAAAATGGTGGATGATCCCCACAATGGAGTTACATTCTGTTCCGGTTCTTATGGAACAAATCTGGAGAATGACCTGCCGGATATGATTCGTTCCCTGAAAGGAAGGATTCATTTTGCCCATGTGCGGAATTTGAAATTTATCACGCCGGATAACTTTGAAGAGGCGGCACATTTGTCATCTGATGGAAGCTTTGACATGTATGAGATCATGAAAGCACTGTACGATATCGGATTTGAAGGCCCTATCCGTCCGGACCACGGAAGAATGATCTGGGATGAGGTGGCGATGCCGGGTTACGGTCTGTATGACAGAGCATTAGGAGCCGCTTATTTGAACGGACTTTGGGAAGCCATTACGAAAGGAGCCGAAAGAAAATGAAATTAGATGCAAAAGGATTACAGGACAGACAGGCATGGAAGGCTGCGGGCTATGAGCTGCCGGACTTTGACAGAGAGCAGATGATTGCAAAGACAAAGGAAAATCCCTTCTGGGTACATTTTGGCGCTGGGAATATTTTTAAGGCGTTTCTGGCTAATGTGGTGCAAAAGCTTCTGAGAGAAGGTGTTCTGGACCGGGGGCTTGTGGCAGCAGAAGGCTTCGACTATGAAATTGTTGAAAAGATGAACCGTCCGCACGACGATTACAATATATTAGTTACACTGAAGGCGGATGGCAATGTAGAAAAGACCGTGATTGGAAGTATTGCGGAATCTTTAATGCTGGATTCAGGAAACGAGTCGGAATATACGAGAATGAAAGAGATTTTTGCGAAGGATTCCCTGCAGATGTGCACCTTCACCATCACGGAAAAGGGTTATAGTCTTGTAGATGGAAAAGGACAGATTCTTCCGGCAGTGGAAGCAGATTTTCAGGCTGGACCGGATGCACCGGTCAGCTATATGGGAAAGGTGACAGCCCTTTTATATGCCCGTTATCAGGCAGGGCAGAAGCCCATTGCCATGGTAAGCACAGATAACTGTTCCCACAACGGAGATAAGTTGTATGCGGCAGTAAACACCTTTGCGCAGAAATGGGCGGAAAATGATCTTGCAGAGCAGGGGTTTGTTTCTTATATCAATGATAAGAGCAAGGTCAGTTTCCCTTGGACCATGATCGATAAGATTACCCCCAGACCAGATGCTTCCGTGGAAAAGATTTTAATGGAGGACGGTGTGGAAGGATTGGAGCCTGTAATCACTTCCAAAAACACATATGTGGCGCCCTTTGTCAATGCGGAGGAGTGTGAATATCTGGTGGTGGAGGATGACTTCCCTAACGGCAGACCAAAGCTGGAAGCTGGAGGTGTGATCTTTACCACAAGAGAGACTGTTGATAAGGTGGAAAAGATGAAAGTCTGCACCTGCTTAAATCCTCTTCACACAGCGCTGGCGGTTTATGGCTGCCTGTTAGACTATCATAAGATCTCCGATGAACTGAAGGATGAAGAACTGGTGAAGCTGGTTCAGCGGATCGGCTATGTGGAAGGCCTTCCGGTGGTGGTGGATCCTGGTATTCTGGACCCCAAAGAGTTTATTGATACTGTACTTACGGTACGGGTGCCCAATCCCTTTATGCCGGATACCCCTCAGAGAATTGCTACGGATACCTCACAGAAGCTTGCAATCCGGTTTGGCGAGACGGTGAAAGCTTATCAGAGATCTCCGGAGCTTGATGTGCAGAGTCTTGAGATGATCCCGCTGGTTTTTGCAGGATGGCTCCGCTACCTGATGGCAGTGGATGATCAGGGCAATTCCTTTGAACCTAGTCCGGACCCGCTTCTTGCTACCGTATGTCCTTATGTGAAGGAGCTTACCTTAAAACCGGATCAGGATGTGGAGAAATATGTAGCAGAGGTTCTTAAAATGAAACAGATTTTTGGTGTGGACCTGTATGAGGCAGGATTGGCAGGGAAAGTGT
Organism: uncultured Lachnospiraceae bacterium; assembly: GCA_947174495.1. GTDB lineage: Bacteria > Bacillota > Clostridia > Lachnospirales > Lachnospiraceae > Suilimivivens. The sequence continues at coordinate 17,601 of CAMWJC010000045.1, forward strand.
GCGATTACCTGAAGGAGCTTACCGCAGGTGAAGGGGCTGTTCGCAGCACATTGAAAAAGTATGTATAGGGAGACTATTAGATAAAATTGTTTTCTATGTATGTATAATTCAATTTTCTTAATATGATATGAAGCGGGGAGAATGCAATGTTAGAGAAACTGAAGGACAAAAGTACTTTGAAAAAATTGTCTATCATAATTATTCTGCTGGTAATGGTTTTGTCACTGATTCTCGCGTATTTTTCTCATTTGAAGGCAATGAAGCGGGAACCTGTGAAATTTGAATCACTTGCGCCGGATGAGATTAGTAAAGATTTGATGGTAGATGTGACTCTTTATGACAACTTCGGCTGTTACATGGAAGAATATCGGAATTCGCAGGATACCATAATACCGATTCCCACGAGCCTTTATTATGTGATCTGGACTGGAGACGATAAAGCAGAAGATTACCGGTATATGGGAATTAAAGTTCCGGCTTCTGATCAAGAAGCTATGGATGAGATGGCAGAAGCATTTTACAATGGCTATGGGTATTCGGATCCGATCAGCTATTCTGGTGTGATCAAGAGAATGACTCCGGAGGAATATAATAAGTATTTTACCCAATATTTTGAAGAAGGCGGCTTATCTGCAGATGAGATTGATGACTGGCTTATTCCGTATTACATTGATACGGACGCTCATGTAGAAAGTAAAGCCACATCCGGATGGTTGTTGGTGGGAATCACTGCAGCGTTTATTCTGTTTGCAGTGATCCGGCGCGGATAATGTAATTTCAGGAAATTACAGATAAAAATTGTTTTTTCTCTGTACGTATGATACAATTCTTTAAAATACGATTAGAAATGGGGAGAAAGTGATGTTAGAGAAACTGAAGAAAAAGAGCGTTATGAAAACACTGCCGACCGTAATTATTATGCTCGCAGTAGGTATAGGGTTGATTTTATTGGAGTTTTCCAATGTGAAGTCGTTGATGCGGGGGCATGTGGTATTTGAATCGCTTGCACCAGATGAGATCAATGGTGATCTTATTGTAGATGTGACTCTTTACGATAATTTTGGCTGTTACATGGAGCAGTATGAGGAAAACACCAAGACACATACACGACGCACTACCGATTTGTATTATGTGATCTGGACTGGAGATGATGATGCGGAAGATTTTCGATACATGGGAATTAAAATTCCGGTTTCCGATGAAAAGGCTATGGAAGACATGGCGGAAGCAACCTACTATGGCGACGAGTATTCCAATCCAATCAGGTATTCCGGCGCGATCAATAAAATGACTTCAGAGGAATATAAGTATTTTACCGAATATTTTGAAGAAAGTGGTTTATCAGCAGATGAGATAGATGACTGGACCCTCCCATATTATATTAATGTTGGTGCGCTTACGGGCGGAGCGGCCACATCAGCATGGGTGATAGCCGGTATTGGAGTAGTAGTGGTTCTGATTGCAGTGATCCTGCTGATTCTGGCATTGACCGGCAGCAAACTGAAAGCATTTAAGAAGGAGCTTGCTGAAACAGGAATTGATGAATCAAGCGTGGATTATGAATATGAGAACGCAGTTTTGTTCCATAATGGAAGTGATTTGCGAGTGGGCCGCCGTCTGACCTTCTTTATTGCAGGAAGCAAGCCGCATGTGATTTCCAATGATAAGTTGGTGTGGGCTTACCAGTCCACCACGACTCACCGTACCAACGGCATCAAGACAGGAACGACCTATGCGGTGATGCTGCGTACATTTGATAAAAAGAGTTTTCTGGTTCCCGTATCCAAGGAAACACAGGCACAGGAAGCTTTGCAGTACATTAGTGAGCATATTCCCGGCGCAATTGTGGGATACGATGATGACCTGAACAAGATGTTCCAGAAGGACTTCCAGAATTTCCTTCAGTTGAAATATAATCAGAGAGAACAGAATGATTCCTTTTAAATGTAATTGAGACAAACATATTTTCATGGAATTTAAAACCCCCACCGCAGATTGATGGGGGTTTTGATTTGCGTGGACGGCATAAGCCAAGCTGGAATGCTTGCATTCCAATTTGGCGCCGCTCGCGAACGTGAGAAACTCGCAAAGCGTGTTTCTCATCGTTTTGGTAGTAGAAGGGAGAAAGATTATGGCAGAGGATTTTGGATTTGAGGAAATGCAAAGGATGCAGGTTAGACTGCAAGAAAAATATAAGGACAAATGGAAGCCGCTATTACCAGAAAACGGCAGAAATCAATTATTGTGGCTTATGATAGAATTGGGAGAAGTGGCTGACATTATCAAAAAAGAAGGCGATAAGAAAATAGTCGAAAATGAAAGTGTAAGGCAGCATTTTATTGAGGAAATGGCGGATGTGCTGATGTACTTCAACGATGTGATGCTGTGCTATAACATTTCAATTGATGAATTAAAGGAAATTTATCGAGAAAAGCACAAAAGAAATATGGAACGATGGTGAACTGCTAAAAAAATGACTGTTAGTTAGCAATTATTGAGTAGCAGTTTCTGTTCTTTTTTTGTAAAATATTTTTAAAAGAGGACAGGAGATTTTACACTATGAAGACAGCTCATAATCCGATTTTAAAAGGTTTCTACCCGGATCCTTCAATCTGCAGGGTTGGAGGAGACTATTATCTTGTAAATTCCACCTTTTCTTATGTTCCCGGAGTGCCTGTGTTTCACAGTACTAATCTAACAGATTGGGAGCAGATTGGAAATGTACTCACACGCAAGAGCCAGCTTGTATTGGATGGAGCAACGATGTCAAGAGGAATCTTTGCGCCAACCATTCGTTACCATAAAGGGCTGTTTTATATGATCACCACCAATGTTTCCTACGGAGGCAATTTTTACGTAACGACATCTGATCCGACAGGGGAATGGTCCGATCCGGTTTACTTAAAGGTACCGGAAGGCACAGACGGCGGAATTGATCCGTCTCTCTATTTTGAGGGAGACAAGTGTTATTATGTAGGGCAAAGACAGAAGGCAGATGCACGTTTCTATGGAGACTGTGAGGTTTGGCTTCAGGAGCTTGACCTTGCAAAAGGAGAGCTTGTGGGGAAGGCTTATTCTCTTTATTCAGGAGCCATGAAGGATGCCTGCTGGGTGGAGGGGCCGCATCTTTATAAGATTGGCGATTACTATTACATCACCTGCGCGGAGATGGGAACATCTTTTGAACACAGCATTTGCGTGGCAAGGAGTAAGACCCTTACCGGTCCTTATGAAAATTATAAATGCAATCCCCTTCTGACACATCGTCATTTGGGGAGAAATTATCCCATTCAGAATATCGGTCACGGAGATCTGGTGGATACACCGGAGGGGGAGTGGTATCTGGTCATGCTCGGAACCAGACCGTTAAACGGCGGGACTGAGCTGGGACGGGAGAGTTTTCTAGCAAAGGTAGAGTGGGAAGAGGGCTGGCCGGTGGTAAATCCCGGTGAAGGAAGGATTCTGTGGGAGCAGCCGGTAAGAGAGAGCGGCGAAGAACAGGAAGCAGGAAGCGGGATACTGGCAAAGAGTGCAAAGGCAGGCCGGGTTCCGGCATTTGCACCCCAAATGGAAATGAAGTTTACTGAACCCAGAGATATTCGCTTTTTGACTTTTAGGCATCCGGCAGATGATATGATTCGGATCATTAGCGAGAAAGAATGCGAACTAAAATGTGCAGATGCGGCGCCGGAAAATACGGATGGAATGATTTCCTATTTAGGACTGCGCCAGCAGGACCGGTGCTTTTCCATAAAGGTGAAGGTTGGGACAAACCTGCCGGAAGAAGCCGGGGCGGGTCTTTTGTACCTGTATGATGATGACAATTATTTCTGTCTGCTCTTAAGACGGCAGGAGGGAAAACTTCAGGTATTGCTCGAAAAGAGGGAAAGGGGCTCAGGACAATCTCTCGGAAACGTGGAACTGGAGGACAAAGCTGCTTGTTTAGAGGAAGGCTGGCTGGAACTGGAGATTAGGGGAAAAGATCGACAGGCAGAGTTCTTTGTGCAGGGAGAAAAGATTGGGGAAGCTCTGACAGACTTTATGTGTTCAGAGCGTGCCGGCGGTTTTGTGGGATGTACATATGGGATCTTTGCACAAGGTAAAGAGGAAGGTTATGCGCGGTTTTGTGATCTGCAGGTGGAATATGGTGTAGGAGAAGCAAAAAACGAAGAATAGTATGCTGTCAGCAAAAAAATGCTGAATTTCTATAAAATGTCCGGTTGTGCTCATAAAGAAAGTTTACTATAATAAAACTATGTAAGAGAAAAGGAGGGTTATCATGCTGTACATAGGTGTTGATTTAGGTACAAGCGCTGTGAAGCTGCTTCTGATGGATGGAGAAGGCAAAATTCAGAAGATTGTATCTAAGGAGTATCCCATTTATTTTCCCAATCCAGGTTGGTCTGAACAGAAGCCTGAAGACTGGTTTGCACAGACCATGGAGGGAATTAAGGAATTGATCGCAGAGGCGGAGGCAAGTCAGATTGCAGGAATTAGCTTTGGCGGCCAGATGCACGGGCTTGTAATTTTGGATCAAGAGGATCAGGTGATTCGCCCGGCGCTTTTGTGGAATGACGGAAGAACTTATGAGGAATGTGATTACTTAAACAATGTAATCGGAAAGGAGAAGCTTTCTGAGTATACTGCAAATATTTCCTTTACCGGCTTTACTGCGCCGAAGATTTTGTGGGTAAAGAATAAGGAGCCGGAGAATTTTGCAAAGATTGCTAAGATCATGCTTCCAAAGGATTACATTGCTTATAAGCTGACAGGAGTTAACTGTACGGATGTTTCCGATGCTTCCGGTATGCTGCTTCTGGATGTAAAGAACCGCTGTTGGTCCAAAGAGATGTGCGATATCTGCGGAATTACCGTAGATATGCTTCCGAAGCTTTATGAGAGCTATGAATGTGTAGGGACCGTTAAGGCTGAAATTGCCAAAGAACTTGGAATTCCGGAGACCGTAAAGGTGGCAGCAGGCGCCGGCGACAATGCGGCAGCGGCAGTAGGAACCGGAACGGTAGGAGAGGGGATGTGTAATATTTCCCTTGGAACCAGTGGAACAATCTTTATTTCATCCAAAAACTTTGGTGTGGACAAATTCAATGCGCTTCATGCATTTGCTCATGCAGACGGGAATTATCATCTGATGGGCTGCATGCTCAGCGCTGCATCCTGCAATAAGTGGTGGATGGAGGATATTATCGGAACAGACAAGTATGCTGATGAGCAAAAGGATATTACCAAACTTGGTGAGAATCATGTGTATTTCCTGCCTTATCTGATGGGTGAGAGATCACCTCACAACAATCCCAATGCCAGAGGAACCTTCATCGGCATGACTATGGATACTTCCAGAGCTGATATGACTCAGGCAGTGCTTGAGGGTGTTGCATTTGCGCTTCGTGATTCTCTGGAAGTGGCTAAATCTCTGGGAATTAAGCTGGAGAGAACCAAGATCTGCGGTGGAGGTGCTAAGAGTCCTCTTTGGAAAAAGATGATTGCAAATATTTTGAATCTGAAGGTGGATGTGATCGAGAGTGAGGAAGGGCCTGCTCTTGGCGGAGCGATGCTTGCGGCAGTTGCATGTGGCGAGTATACAAATGTGGAAGCAGCAGCAGAAAAGATTGTCAAGATTATTGACACAGTGGAGCCGGACCCGGAATTGGTTGCAAAATACGAAGCAAGATATCAGCAGTTCAAGGAAATTTATCCGGCATGTAAGCCTTTGTTTGAGATCATTAAATAAAAATAAGAAAAGGAGAAAGGTATGAAAGTTTACAGTGTGACAGACGACCGTTTTAAAAAATACGGTAAGGTTGTTAAGGACATTGACTTTTCAGAATTGGTCAAAACCATGGAAGAGGTAACACCCCTTCCGGAGGGCGTGGAATATGTTCCTGGGCTGGCTGAGCTGGAGGCGCTTCCGGTGATGAAAGAACTGACTGATAAGACCTATGGAGAACTGCCTATTCAGATCGGTTATTGCAACGGACATAATTCTATGTTAAATGCCCTTGAGTATCACAGAAGCTCAGAGATTAATGTAGCAGCTACTGATGCAATCCTGATGCTGGGAAGTCAGCAGGATATAACAGATGACTTTACTTATGACACTTCTTTGGTAGAAGCATTTCTGGTACCGAAGGGAACGGCTGTGGAAGTATATGCCACATCACTTCATTATGCACCTTGTGGGGTAGACGGTGCAGGATTTAAGGTTGCGATTGTTCTTCCGAAAGGAACCAACCTGGATTTGGACAAGAACCATGAAGGCGGAGAGGACGGACATTTGACCGCCAAAAATAAATGGCTTCTTGGTCATCCGGAGGGAGGACTCCCTGAAGGAAGTCCTATGGGGCTTGTAGGAAAGAACCTTTGTATCAATGAATAATAATGTATAACAGGAGGATTGAAAAATGAACAATTTACCCAAAGTGAAAATCGGAATTGTTGCGGTCAGCCGTGACTGCTTTCCGGAGTCTCTGTCCGTTAACAGAAGAAAAGCGCTGATAGACGCGTACAAGGCAAAGTATGACGCTTCTGATATCTATGAGTGCCCGATCTGTATCGTAGAAAGCGAAATCCACATGGTTCAGGCATTGGAGGATATCAAGAAGGAAGGCTGTAACGCACTTTGCGTATACCTTGGAAACTTTGGTCCTGAAATTTCCGAGACGCTTCTTGCTAAGCATTTTGACGGACCGGCTATGTTTGTTGCAGCGGCTGAAGAATCACAGAATGATCTGGTTGGCGGACGTGGTGATGCATATTGCGGTATGCTGAATGCAAGCTACAACTTAAAGCTCCGCAACATTAAGGCTTACATACCTGAATATCCGGTTGGAACAGCAGCAGAATGTGCAGACATGATCAACGAGTTTGTTCCCATTGCAAGAGCAATCGTTGGATTAAAGAGCTTAAAGATCATCAGCTTCGGTCCCAGACCGCTCAACTTCCTTGCATGTAACGCACCTATCAAGCAGCTTTATAATCTGGGTGTTGAGATTGAAGAGAACTCTGAGCTGGATTTGTTTGAATCATTTAATAAGCATGAAGGCGACGAGAGAATTCCTGCAAAGGTAAAAGAGATGGAAGAAGAACTGGGCGAAGGCAACCAGAAGCCTGAGATTTTGTCTAAGCTGGCTCAGTATGAACTGACACTGCTTGACTGGGTTGAGGCTCACAAGGGTTATCGCGAGTATGTTGCAATTGCCGGAAAGTGCTGGCCTGCATTCCAGACACAGTTTGGTTTCGTTCCCTGCTATGTAAACAGCCGTCTGACCGGTATGGGAATCCCTGTATCCTGTGAAGTTGATATTTACGGATGCTTAAGCGAGTTTATTGGTACAGCAGTAAGTGATGATGTTGTTACGCTGCTTGATATCAACAACACGGTTCCCGATGATATGTATGAAGAAGCAATCAAAGGCAAATTTGACTATACGCATAAGGATACTTTCATGGGATTCCATTGTGGAAACACCTGCTCCAAGAAGCTTTCTTCCTGCAGCATGAAGTATCAGATGATCATGGCAAGATCCCTGCCTGTAGAGGTTACCAACGGAACTCTGGAAGGAGATATTGTACCTGGTGATATTACCTTCTATCGTCTCCAGTCTACAGCAGACAACAAGCTCCGTGCTTACATTGCACACGGCGAGGTTCTTCCGGTAGCAACCAAGTCATTCGGCGGCATTGGTGTATTTGCAATTCCCGAGATGGGGCGTTTCTATCGTCACGTTCTGATCGAGGGCAATTATCCTCACCACGGCGCAGTTGCATTCGGTCACTACGGAAAGGCCCTGTACGAAGTATTTAAGTACATTGGCGTAGAGCTTGATGAGATCGGATTTAATCAGCCGAAGGGAATGCTTTACAAGTCAGAAAATCCCTTTGCATAAGATTGGTAAATAGGATTATCCCGGTGTGTGTATAAGCATGCCGGGATTTTTTTATGTTTAAATTAACGTTTAGCGGAAGAAGGGGACTGAGTCATTTCAGCTTTTTGTGGCGATAGCGCCTTTCGGGATTTTGGGAACCCGGCCGTCACAAATGCCTATT
>CAMWJC010000046.1 GCA_947174495.1 uncultured Lachnospiraceae bacterium
ATATTTCCATCCGGGTAAACAATCAAATCCAAATATAAATCATAAAAATATGGAACCCCATCATCATCATATCCCTGTGTATCGATCATATCTATATAGCAAACTTTCATTTCATAGTTGTCATCCATCATTACTGTAATACAATAGAAATCATCACTTGGCATAATTGTCAGCCAATGGTATCCATTATCACATACAACGACATCGTTTTTATTATATTTCCATATTTGCTTTTCTGAAACAATATTTATAGTCAATAATCCAAGATACCCCTTTAGTTGCGGCATATCTGCTTGTTTTCCGGTTCTGTTTTTCGAAATTATGCATTTCCATTCATCATATGTTAATCTACATTTATACATAAGGTTATTCCTTTCAAATTCATTTTGGGGGTCATTTGACGCTATCATTCTACCATAAGCATACATATAATTCCATTAATCTTTGCTTAAACTTCTTTTACCTTTTTCTGTTCCGCTACTCTGTGCGGACTGCTCCGGCTTGCGGTAATTGACATATAATTTCGAGTAAGGAAAAAGGTGACAGACCGCCTGCCTTGCGCTAAAATAGAAGAAGCAGCAATAAAGGAGGCATCGGTATGAGGTCAGAAGAGGCTTTTAAAATACTTGGTATAGAACCGGTAAAGGATGAGACACAAATCCGAAACGCTTATCATAAAGAACTGGCAAAAACGAATCCGGAGGATGACCAGGAGGGCTTTATGCGTCTTCGAAATGCCTATGAGACAGCAATCGCCTTTTGTCGTGTCAAAGAAGATGAGGAGAAAGCGGACAGAGAGAAGGAGGACGATTCTCCTTCGGGTCAGTGGGCAGCGAAAGCGGCAGTATTGTACGGACGCCTTAGTTCGCGGTGTGATGTGCAGGAATGGAAAAAGCTGTTTGACGAGGAAGTATTTCTTTCTCTGGAGGAAAACGAAGAGTGCAGGAAAAAGTTTCTGATTTTTCTGATGAATCATTTTCAGTTTCCGAAGGAGGTCTGGCTGTTATTTGATAAAAAACTGGATATCTGTGCAGACAGCAGTCGGTTGAAGGAGGCATTTCCGGCAGAGTTTGTTAATTATCTGGTGCAGAGATGCACAGAGAAGGAGGCTTTTGATTATACCTTGTTTGAAGGGGAGGATGAGGGCGATTACGATACCTTTTTCCGCTATTACAGGGAATGCTTGAATGCATTGAATGAAAAAGATTATGAGAAAGTAAGGCAGTCTGTGGATTCGGCGGATGAAACCGGGATATTCCATCCATATCTGGAAATTGTAAAGGTACTTTTATACAGAAATAACGGTCAAAATGAGGAAGCCCGGAAGCGGCTGATACAGCTGCGGGAGAAATATCCGGAAAATACAGTAATCCTGCATCACATGGCGGATTTTTATCAGAGCATGGAACAAAAGGAAGAGGCTTATAGCTGTTATCTGAAGCTGAAAGAACTGGATGAAGAGAATTATACGGCAAATTACCAGCTTGCTTTTTATTATTATGAAAAACAGGAATATGAAAAGGCTAAGAGCTGTATTCAATTGATTCCTCATTACCATTACAATCAGGAGCTTATGAAGCTTTTGAGGGATATCCATACATATTTAAAACCGGAGCTAGAGAGAAAATGGAAGGAAGAAGAGGATTCTCTTTCGGCAATGAAGCTGGCTAAATGTTATTATCAGGAGGAACGTTATTTTGTTGCAGCAAAAGTACTGGCTGCGATTGAAGAGAAAATACCCCGGGAGAGCAAGGCAGAATATTTGGAGCTGCTTTCAAAAACTTATTGCGGACAGGCAGAATATGAAAAGGCGCTCCGGGCGATCGAAGATTGGGAACCTTTCATAAGCGGGGAAGAAGTCAAGCAGCAGATCACTGCTTCTAAGCTAAAGATTTCTGTTTATCACAGTATGGGAAGAGGTTTTGCGCAATATTTTAAGAATGCAGTTACAGAGTATGAAAAAATAAAAGATTCAGCAGAACAGGATTCCAATTTTGTCATTGAGATGGCCCATGTTTTTCTGGAAATGGGCGAGTATCAAAAATGTCTTGATCTGGCGGAATTATTGTTAGAGAGATATCAGGCCCCCTATGCCTATGTGCTGATGGTGAAAGCTTATGCGAAACTGTGGGATGCGGGCGGTGTGATCCGATGCGGAATGCAGTGCATTCAGAATTTCCCGGATTATGCCTACCCTTACGAAGAAATGGCAAAGGTATATTACGATACGAACCATAGGGAAGATCTGGAAAAACTGCTTAAACAGGCAGCTGAAAACAAGGTGGAGAGTATTTATCTTGACGCTTGTATTTATCACGGGGAAGAAGTGCCTGAGGACTATCCGATTAATGCGAAACTAAGTGAGTTCGACGTTCATTATTTCACCAAGATATCGGAATCGGGAAAGCGGAAATTCTATCGGAACGGGTATCCAATAATCACAAATTATCTTCGGATGTATCCCTGTAATGTTATATTGAATAAGCGGGGGCTGTTCAGTATGGCAGCAAAAGAAACAGAGGCGGCCATGAAGGATTTTCAGAAGATTCTGGAGCGGGATCCGGCGGATGCTTTTGCCCACAATAATATTGGCTGTCTATATAAATATGCAGGAGAATATGAGAAGGCGCTTCCCTTTTTTAAGAGAGCTATTTACTATATGTATCGGGAAAACAGGAGGGAACCGGTTGCTGTTCATTACGGAAATCTTGCTCATACTTATGAGCTGATGGGAGAATATAAGCTTGCCGCAGAGACTTATCGCCTGATTTATGATGAATTTAACCAAAATCATGAGACAGTTAGAGATCTGTCGGCTGACTATGCGAGGTCAGGACAAATTGAGCTGGCAGAGAATGTGATCAGCATTTTTCTTTGTGAGAAAGAACAGAAGGAGTCTTTATATTACAGGGCATATCTGTATGCGGACATGTGGGAGCAAGCGGAAGAATGTATCAAAAAGTTGAAGACTTTTTTGAACACAATAGGGTATACCAGTAGGTATAATCATATGGCAGCCTGGTCTTTTCTTTTACAAGGGCAAAAGGCTGAAGCAGTTCAGAATATGGATCGTGCATTTAAGAACTTTGGCAATATTTTTGGCAGAAAAAAGGAAAAGCTTGATGTGCTTATAAACAGAATCTTCTTTCTGACTTTTGGCGGAGAAAAGATTACGGCAGGCGGTCTGCCAGTTCAAGAGAAAAAGGAAGACGGGAAAGCAGACGGCTTCGTAGCCTTATTGGGAAAGGTATTTGGCGGAAGCAAAAAGAAAGATCAGGGAAGTAATACGACAGGCACAAATGAAGCTTCAAGGGAGATGAACAAAGCAGTCCGTGATCTGGCTGTGACCGTGGAACAGCTAAGTCAGGGCAACCCGGTACAGGGGGAGGACCCCGGATTGATTGCCACGGAGGAATTCTTTTACAGGGAACGATATACTAAGTTTGCCGAGTTTCTTCTTGCCTTATACGGTAAAGGAAATGAAGCGGGAGAAGAGGCGCTGAAAGCCATGGAGGAAAGTCCAAGGTGTCGTTTATGCAATCAGGCTTCTTGTATGCGTCTTGTCATAGCCAGAGCACTGCTTTTGGAGCAGCAGGATAAGAGACAGGAAGCAGAGCAATTGTATCGGGAGCTTCTTCAAGCCCAGCCTTATAATCTGTATGCAAAGGCAAAGCTGCGGGAACTGGAAGAAACCGTTTTTCCGTAAGGGCGGTTTGCTGGTGCTGTGAAATAGGAAAGTAGAAGGCAGGTGACTGCATGGATAAGAAATACAAAATGATATGTCATATGATCTTGCTGCTGGTCAATGCGGCTGTTATTGCGGCAGGGATCTTCTTTTTCGGGAGCGGACGGGATTTTTCTCAAAATCAAAAGGAAAACTCTCTCCTTATCGGGGCAAGCTACATGACCATGAACAACGAATTTTACAAAATTATCAGTGAGGAAATCACTTACCGGGTGGAAGCGGAAGGAGACCGGATGGTGTTGCGCGATCCGGCTCTTAATGTGAACAGACAAATAGAGCAGGTTCAGGAAATGCTGGATATGGGAATCGATGTTCTTATCATAACGCCGGTGGATTTGGAAAGTGTGACAGAGATTTTGGAGCAGGCCAAACGGCAGGGGACGATTGTGGTGGTGTTAGATACCAATGTACAGAGTGATGAACTGGCGGATTGTACCATTACCTCAGATAATTATCAAGCGGGTGTTATGGTGGGAGAATATTTTCTCTCACAACATGAACAGTCAAGAATACTTGTTATGACACACGAAGCGACCAAATCCGGTCAGGAAAGGGTGCAGGGATTTATTGATACGGTTTCTGTAAACGAAAATATAGAAATCGTAAGGAGGATCGAATGTGAAGGACAGCTGGAGATTGCTATGCCCAGATTGAAGCAGGCAATTGAGGAGGGAATAGAGTTCGACAGTGTCTTTTGCCTGAACGATCTGGCAAGCATAGGAGCAGCAGCGGCTCTGGAGGAAAAAGGGCTGTTAAACACTGTGGATTTGTATGGTGTGGATGCATCGCCGGATTCAAAAGCTTTGATTGCAGAAGGAATGATGCGGGCATCGGCGGCACAGTTTCCCACAGAAATAGGGAAGGAAGCGGCGGATGTGATCTATCGGCTGCTTGATGGTGAGCAGGTGGAGAAGGATATACTGGTACCCGTAAAACTGATTACAGAAGATAACGTGGAAGAGTTTGGTATTGACAGGTGGCAGTGATACGGAGGGGCGGCATGAACAACAATCAGATGCCTAAGATGGTTTTCTTTGGTATGTTGAATTTGAATTTAATTATCATTCTTTATATATCAGGTGTTATCGCAAACGGTTTGTCGGGTTATGCGCGGGAAAATACGGCTGTTTCCTTTTTACAGCAGGTTCACAGTATGCCGATGGTGCCTTGGAAGATTCCTGTAATGGCTTTTTTGCTGTTTGGCAGTCTGGTATTGTTTTTGTGTATTGAGACAGAGAGCAGTTTCTTGGTTTACATAAAATCAGGGCTGGAGATCCTTGTGAGCTTATTTCTTATTTATATTCTTAATTTCAGTTATACAGGAATTTTGCTGCTGATCTTAGCGGATATCATCAGAAGATTTCCGAAAATGAAATGGAAGTTTACGGCGATCGGAATTGTTTGCGGGGTTTATCTTTTGACCGATTACAATCTTTTTTCCGGCAGATGGCATATAACTTCTTTTGACACCTATCTTCTCTATTACCGGAGCGATGTGCGCTCCATCATGCTGGCATTGAGAAATATTATGAACTCCCTGAATATGCTGATATTCATTATTTATACAATCCTGCTGATGAGAGATCAGATGAGTGAAAAGGAGAGAATCCTTCAATTAAATGAGCAATTGAACCGGGCAAACGATGAATTGCAGCAGGCAAATAAGCAGATGGAGGAATATTCCAGAGAGTCTGTGAAAAATGCGGAAACCAGAGAGAGAAACCGTTTGGCAAGAGAAATACATGATACGTTAGGGCATACCCTTACCGGAATCATCACTGGATTGGATGCCTGTGTTACCCTGCTGGATCTGGCACCAGAGGCCGTAAAGGAACAGCTTACAGTTATTGCGGATGTGGCAAGAAACGGAATGACTGATGTCAGAAGATCTGTAAAGGCGCTTAGGCCCGATGCACTGGAAAAGATGGAACTGGAGAAAGCGCTAGTGCAGATGATGGAAGAATCAAAGCGGGCTTCCAACATAGAAATCGATTATTGTTGTACTGCACCGCTGACACATTTTAATAAAGATGAGGAAGAAATTATATACAGAATCGTACAGGAGAGCATTACCAATGCGATCCGGCATGGAAAAGCTGATAAAATATTGATTGCGATCAGTATGGAGTATAATGTGATAAACATATGGATCAAGGACAATGGAATCGGCTGCATAAACATAGAAAAGGGGTTCGGACTGCATCATATGGAGGAGCGTCTTGGCATGCTCCACGGGAGCTTAAATTGCTTTAATAATAACGGATTTGTACTGGAAGCAAGTATTCCCATCCGCTGGGGAGAAGAAATGAAATAAATGAACCTGATAATGGAAATATCATTGTAATAGAAAGACACAGAGGCGGGATATGATTAAAATTTTAATTGCAGATGATCAGGAATTGATTCGGCAGAGTTTGTCGATCATTCTGGGGAATGAAAAGGATTTTGAGGTTACGGATACGGTAACAAACGGTGTGGAAGTTGTCCGGTCTGTACGGAAGAACAAACCGGATGTGATATTGATGGATATCCGAATGCCGGAGATGGATGGGGTAGTCTGTACACAGATTATTAAAGAGAACTATCCCGGTATTAAGATCATTATTCTGACAACCTTTGATGATGATGAGTATGTTTTCAATGCATTGAAGAATGGTGCAAGCGGGTATCTTCTGAAGGGGGTATCCATGAAGGAGCTGGCGGAGGCGGTGCGGAAGGTATATGACGGAACAGCAATGATCAACGAAGATATTGCCTCTAAAGTGGTAAAGCTTTTTTCCAGGATGGCACAGTCCAATATTACCATCCGGGTGGATGAAAAAAGTGCTGGGGATCTGAAGGAGACAGAATGGAAAATCACGGCGTTGGTAGGAAGCGGTCTGTCTAATAAGGAAATTGCATCCAGATTGAATCTGTCGGAAGGAACCGTTCGGAACGGACTGAGCACTATTTTGAGCAAGCTGGATCTGCGGGACCGCACACAGCTTGCAATCTGGGCAGTGCAGACAGGAGCAGTGAACCGGATATTTGATGAAAAAGAGGGATAAGAGCGTGGACAAAATAGAAAGAAGAAATATTTGGATCATTCTGCTGGGCTGCGTTATGTTTCTGACAGCGCTGTGTATTATGTGGCTTGGATCGCTTTCTTTTTCGGGAAAAGAAGAAGTGATAACGATAGGGGTATTTTCAGACAGCTATTGGGAAGTGCAGAACGGGTATTCTTATCAGATCTTAGAGGATGCGATTGATTTGTTTGAGGAGGAAAATCCGGGAGTCAGGGTAGAGTATGTCAGCGGTATCCTGAAGGAGGATTATCCGGAGTGGTTGTCGGAACAGTTGATTTTAGGGAAGGCTCCCGACCTTTTCTTGCTATTTGATGAAAACTTTAATGACCTTGCAGAGATTGGCGCGCTAAAGGATCTGAGTGTTTTTATTGAAAAAGACCACGGTTTTTCAGCGGAATCATTTTATACTTCTGCCTTAGACTGCGGAAGATATGAGGAGAAGCAGTATGCCCTTCCTTATGAGTGTGCACCCAGACTGATGTTTGTGAATAAAACGATTTTGGATACAGAGGGAGTTGAAGTTCCGGGGGGTGACTGGACATGGGATGATTTTTATGAGATCTGCAAGGCGGTGACCAGAGATCTGGATGGAAACGGAACACCGGATCAGTATGGAACAGTAGGTTATACATGGAAGGATGCTTTTGACGCTAACGGTGTGAAGCTTTTTGATGAAGGGGGAAGAGAGTGTTATCTTACGGATGAGAAAGTAACACAAGCCATTTTGTTTATGGAAAAACTGGAAGGACTCTCCAACGGATATCAGGTTACCGGCAGAGACTTTGATTTGGGAAAGGTGGCATTCCAACCCATGTTGTTTTCTGAATATCGGGCGTATAAATCTTATCCTCTAAGTATTAAGAAGTATTCCGGTTTTGACTGGGAATGTCTTTCCATGCCGGCAGGAGAAAGCGGAAGCAGCAGGTCCCAGCTTGATACGCTGATGCTTGCTATGAATGAAAATACCTCCCATGCGCAGACTGCATGGAAATTTATGAAATTACTTTCCGCAGATGAGAGGATTCAATCGGAAATTTTTGATTATTCGGAAGGGGTCTCTGTTATAAAGGAGGTTACGGAATCGGATAAAACGCTGCGGCTTTTGATTGATAATTCCGGGGAAAACAGTGGATTTAATTTGGACACGCTCAGTAATGCCGTGGATCATGCGGCGGTAGTTGTGCGGTTTCGGGATTACGAGGAAGCAGTTGCAGAGGTAGATAAGGCAGTGCGGGATATTATGGAGGGGAGCACAAATATCAGCACACAGCAGATCATATGGAATCGGAAAATAAATACATTCTTGAAGAATAACACGGGTGATAGTAAAAATCCTTGACAACTAAAATGCAGGGGTGTGACAAATGTCAGAGTAGAAATAAAAAAAGTGACATTTGTCATATGAAAAAGGTGACACATGTGAGATGAACATGTGTCGTCTTTTTTTTATACTTTGTTCATAAGAAATAGATAGGAAACAAATCGGTGCTAAACCGGTTAAAGAGAAGGAGGGAACGGTATGAAGTATGTTGTATTAGTCAGCCATGGGATGTTTGCACCGGGTCTGCACAGCGCATTGGATATGCTTGCAGGGGAAGGAAGAGAGGATATTCTTTCCGCAAGCCTTGAAAATGGGATGGGTTCAGATGTGTATGCAGAAAACCTGAGAAAACGTCTTGAGGTGGTAAAACCGGAAGATGAGATCCTTTTGTTCGGTGATCTGGTGGGCGGATCGCCACTGACCACAGCAACTAATGTGATTGCTGAAAAGGATATGTTAAAGCAGACCGTGATTATTGGAGGAATGAATCTTCCGCTGGCACTGAGCGCAGTGCTCATGAAGGACGGTATGGAGCTTAGGGAGCTGGCAGATATGCTGATCCCCGAGGCAAGAGAAGAGTTAAAAGAGTTTCAGGTAACAAGTGAAGAGTCAGAGGACGAAATTTAAGGAGGGAAAGAAAATGGCAGTTTCATTTATTCGCGTTGATGATCGTATGATTCATGGGCAGACATGTACCAGATGGGCTTTGGAGTATCCCTGTGACGGGCTTATCGCCGTTAACAATGCAGCAGCAGGAAATTCCGTATTAAAGGCAGCTTATAAGAGCGCCAGCGGAAAGAAGACCTTTGTGTGGTCGCTTGAGGAGTTTAAAGAAAAGAGCCAGAAGGTGCTTGACAGTAAGGATAACTACTTCCTCATCACCAAGAATCCTTTGGATATGGAAAAGATTTTGGTTGGACAGGGCTTTAAGCCGGGAGTTCAGACCGTGATCATCGGTCCCTGCAACGACAGACCGGGAACCACAAAGCTTGGAAATAACCAGTCTATCACACAGGAAGAAGCACAGGCACTGGAAAATATTATGAACGCAGGCTATGATGTGGAATTTGCACTGTTAAAAGAAGAGGCAATCGGAAACTGGAAAAAATTCAGAGGTCAGTTTGGCTTTAACTAGGAGGGAAAAATTATGGAAATCAGTTGGATACAGGCGATTATTTTAGGTTTATTTGCATGTTTGGCAAGTATGCCCGGTCTGGGTGGTACTTCCATCGGTAACTACACATTAGGAAGACCGCTCATCGGCGGACTTGTATGTGGTCTTATTTTAGGGGATGTGACAACAGGTATTTTAGTAGGATGTGCCATGCAGGTAGTTTACATTGCATTGGTTACACCGGGCGGAACCGTATCCGCAGATGTGCGTGCAGTCAGCTACATAGGTATTCCTCTTGCAATGGTTGCATTAAAGAGCTATGGTCTTGATGCAGGTTCTTCTGAGGGCGCTGCATTGGCAACCTCCTTTGGAACCATGGTTGGTACACTGGGAACCGTATTATTCTACGGAACCGCAACCATCAACCTGGTATGGCAGCATATCGGATGGAAGGCAGTAGAAAACAGAGATTATAAGAAACTGTATTTGGTTGACATGGGTCTTCCCTGGATTTCTCACCTTGCATGCTCCTTTATCCCTACAATGATCATGTGTAAATTGGGAGCAAACGTAGTTGAAGTAATCAAAACAGCCCTTCCTATGGACGGTCTGGCAATGAAGACACTGTTTACGGTAGGTTCTCTGCTTCCTTGCGTAGGTATTGCTATTCTGTTAAAGCAGATCGTAAGAAATGCAGCAGACTTTGTTCCTTTCCTGTTTGGTTTCGTGCTGGCAGCAGCAATGGGAATCAACCTGGTATCCGCTACTGTAGTGGCAGGAATGTTCGCAATCATTGTATATAGAATCAAGATGCTCTCTGTAAGAAAGGTTGAGCTTGCCGGAGCAGTGGATGACGATGAAGAGGAGGAAATCTGATCATGGAAAAAAAGTTATCGAAAAAAACATTATTGAAATCCTTCCATAATTGGTATTATGGACATTTAACCTGTTTCTCACAGGAGCATATGCAGACCTTTGGTTATCTTTGTTCCATGCTTCCTCTGGTAGAAGAACTGTATGAGAATGAAGAAGATAAAGCAAAGGCAATGAATACTTACACCGCATTCTTCAATACAGAACCCCAGCTGGGTACTGTGATTGTCGGTATGACGGCAGGTTTGGAAGAAGCAAGAGCTAACGGCGCAGATGATGTAGATGACGAAACCATCAATAGTCTTCGTGCTGGTCTTATGGGACCGGTAGCAGGAATCGGTGATTCCCTGGTGGTAGGAACGGTGATTCCGATCCTGCTTGGTATTGCCCTTGGCATGTCCACCGGTGGTTCTCCCCTAGGGGCAATCTTCTACATTATCGTTTGGAACCTGTTTGCATACTTTGGTATGAAATTCCTGTACTTTAAGGGATATCATTTGGGCGGAAAGGCTGTAGACTTCCTGATCGGGGCACAAGGTGATGCACTTAGAGAATCGGTTTCAACTTTGGGTGGTATTGTTATCGGTGCAGTAGCCGCAACATGGGTCAGCGTACAGACTTCCTTAAAGCTTTTAAACGATGCCGGAGAACCCTATCTGGTACTTCAGGATAAACTTAATGATGTATTTCCGGGACTGCTCACAGCGGTGTTTATCATCGTATGCTGGTTCTTGATGGCAAAAAAGAAAATGTCACCCATCAAGGTTATGCTGATTTTGGTAGTAGTCGCTTTTGTGGGCGTAGTAGTTGGATTCTTCAATCCTGGTCTGGTATACTAATTTATAATATGGAGGTTATGTCATGAATGCACTGGAAAAAGATAGTTTACTGGCAGAAGCAAAAATGCAGATAAAAGCCCTCAAGAAAATCAATGAATGGAAAAGACTTGCCATAATTGTCTCCACCATTGGTATTGCAATTGCTTATGCGGGAATTGCGGGAACTCCTTCTCATCTTTTTCTTGGCATTCTTGGCATTTTTCTCACTCTGGTAGGCGCAGGAGCAGCAGTTGTCACGAATTTGGGACTGAAAAACGGAAGAAGAAATGTAGAGAAGATGATTCATGTAATAGATGAGGGCCGATGAATATGAAATACAGGTTGTTTTGTGTTGACCTGGATGGTACACTGCTGACTGATGAGAAAAAGATAAAAAGGCAGGATGTGAAAGCACTCCGAAGGGCTGCGGATCAGGGCGTAAAAATTGCTTTGATCACAGGCAGGATGCCGGCTGCCACAGAACCGATTGTCAGGGAACTTGGCATCTCCTGTATTATGGCATGCAATGCCGGTACCTTTATTTTGGAAAAGGAAGAATGTCTCCACACAGAATATTTATCTGTGAATACCATGGAGGGAATTTATGAGGGCATTAAACCGTTTGGAATCCCGCTTTGGATATTTCGGGATAAACAGTGGTATGTAACGGGCAAAGACTGGTTTGTGGAAGCAGAGGAAGGAATTATACAGTATAAGGCGGAACTTGTATCCATGGAAGAAATTTCTGAAAAATGGAAGAGAGAGGGTACAGGTCCAAATAAAGTACTTATAGGAGCAGAACCGGAACTGGTACAGACAATCTATGGAATATTAAAGCCCAGGCAAGACGCAGACATGGCCTGTTCATCACCTAATTATCTGGAAATATTTCCGGTGGGGATGAACAAGGGAAAAGCGCTTAGGGAAATCTGTGAAAAGAAGGGAATCGGAAGAGAGGAAACTGTTGCCTTTGGAGATCAAGAGCTTGATATACCCATGCTGGAAGCTGCGGGCACAGCAGTGGCAATGGGAAATGCCATAGACCGGCTGAAGGACAGGGCGGATTTTGTTACCAAAACAAATAATGAAGCAGGAATAGCTTACGCAATAGAGAATTATTTGAACATTTAAACAGGATTAATTGAAAAATGGAGGGTTAGCGATATGGTTAAATTTTCGTTTGTAGTAAAGGATGAAATGGGACTTCATGCAAGACCGGCAGGACAGCTGGTAAAGGAAGCCGGAAAGTGTACCAGTAAAGTTACCATCAAAAAAGGAGAAAAGAGCGGAGACGCTAAGAGAATCTTCAATGTGATGGGACTCTCGGTAAAGCACGGCGATGAAGTGGAGATTATGGTAGAAGGCGAGAAGGAAGAGGAAGAAGCAGCAGCTTTGGAAGCTTTTGTGGCAGAAAATATTTAAAGAAAAGTCCGATGCGAAAGTGAGGATACAGATATGAAAACTTATGTGGGTAAACCGGTCTACCATGGCATTGCCATCGGTCAGATCCGTATATTGAAAAAAGAAAAACAGAATGTTCACAGAAGCCATATTGATGACGTGGAGCAGGAACTTGCCAGAATGGAAAATGCGGTTGAAGAAGCCAAGGAACAGTTAAAAGGACTGTACGACAAAGCTCTTTTGGAGGTAGGAGAATCCGGAGCGGCAATTTTTGAGGTTCATCAGATGATGCTGGAGGATCAGGATTATCAGGAATCCATTCAGAACATGATAAAGACACAGCAGATTAATGCAGAGTATGCTGTGGCAGTTACGGCAGATAATTTTGCAAACATGTTTGCCATGATGGATGACGATTATATGAAAGAGAGAGCTGCTGATGTCCGGGATATTTCGGAGAGACTGATCTCCATTTTGACGAGTGCACAGTCTGAGGAAGTAAATGCAGATGAGCCGACAATCGTTGTGGCAGATGACTTGTCTCCAAGCGAAACTGTACAGATGGACAAAAGCAAGGTAAATTCATTTGTGACCCGTTATGGTTCCGCAAATTCCCATACGGCAATTCTGGCAAGAACCATGAATGTTCCGGCAATTATCGGCCTTGAATATGATGAGGAGATTGACGGAAAAAGGGCAATTGTGGATGGTTTTAAGGGTGAATTGATCGTGGAGCCTGATGAGGCTGTTTTAGCAGAATATGAAGAAAAAGCAGCACAGGAAGCAGCCAAAAAGCAGCTCCTTTTGGAATTAAAGGGCAAGGAGACAGTTACCTTAGGCGGTAGGCAGATTCGACTTTACGCCAATATCGGAGGAATATCCGATCTGCAGTCTGTGATGCAGAACGATGCCGCAGGAATTGGTTTGTTCCGAAGTGAATTTCTGTATCTGGAAAAGGATCACTATCCCACAGAGGAGGAGCAGTTTCAGGTGTATCGTTCCGTTGCAGAAACTATGGCAGGCAAAAAGGTAATTATCCGGACGCTGGACATCGGAGCTGATAAGCAGATCGATTACTTCAATCTGGATAAAGAAGAAAATCCGGCAATGGGATACCGTGCTATCCGTATCTGCCTGAAACAGATCGATATTTTCAAGACACAACTCCGTGCTTTATACCGGGCAAGCGCATACGGAAATATCGGTATTATGTTCCCTATGATCATTTCATTAAAGGAAGTAAAACAGATTAAGGAAATTGTGGAAGAGGTCAAGGCGGAACTTACCGAGCAGGGCGCTTCTTATGGTGAAGTAGAGCTTGGAATTATGATTGAAACTCCCGCTGCAGTTATGGTCAGTGAGGATCTGGCAAAGGAAGTGGATTTCTTCAGCATCGGAACCAATGATCTTACCCAGTATACTCTTGCCATTGACAGGCAGAATGCCAAGCTGGATGACATTTATGATTCTCATCATCCGGCAGTACTTAAGATGATACAGATGACTATTGAGAATGGTCATAAAGGAGGCGCATGGGTGGGAATCTGCGGCGAACTCGGAGCGGATCTGACCCTTACCGATACCTTTGTGGAGATGGGTATTGATGAGCTGAGTGTATCCCCTTCCTGTGTTTTACCTATCAGGAAGAAGATCAGGGAGCATAGCTGAAACATAGTAAAATAAGTTCCCCCCCTTTAATAAAGGCCGCAGTTGCGGTCAAATGCAACAAGGTGAAAGACGTCCTGTGAAAACAGGGCGTCTTATTCTTTTGGATTGAGACTGAAATAAGAATATTTGAAAATTTATCCTGTAAGATTGATGCTAAGTGGAATTGAATTACTTCAGATAGTTGACGCTGCAACTATCTTATAGTATAGTCCCTGATGGAGCAAAATGCGAAAAGGATTGCGGACGAGTTGGAGGTAGATTAAGTTGAAGCGAATATTGTCTTATCTTGCACCCTATAAAATGCGGATGCTGCTGGGCGTTTCCATTAAAATTCTGGGCACTGTGGCAGAACTTTTGATTCCGTTTATACTGACCTATATCCTGGAAAATGTCATTGTTACCATGGAGATTCCACGGATCATGTGGTACGGCGCGGTGATGATTGTCTGTTCGGTGGGCGCCTGTGTGGGGAATGTAACCGCCAATCGGATGGCGACAGGGGTTACAGCCGATTTTTCCATTGTAATGCGCAGAGATTTGTTTGCAAAGACCCTGTACCTTTCCGCCCAGGATACGGATCAATTCACGATTCCTTCTCTGGAATCCCGTATCACCTCAGATACCTATAATGTGCAGAATTTTATTGGAATGATGCAGCGCATGGGTATCCGCGCGCCGATTTTGCTGCTTGGGGGAGTGGGAATCACGCTGTTCATGGATAGTACGCTAGCTCTGGTGATGATTGCGACCATGCCCTTTATTTTCATTACCGTATATAGTGTCGCCCGCCGGGGCGTCCCGCTGTATACAAAAGTGCAGAAGGCCACTGACGATATGATCAGAGTCGTGCGGGAGGATGTGCTGGGGGTCCGCGTTATCAAAGCCCTTTCCAAAAACGATTATGAAAACCGCCGCTACGACACCTTTAACCGCGCGCTGACAAAGCAGGAATGTCATGCCAGCATTATTATGAATGCGGTAAATCCCATCATGACTCTGCTTATGAATTTGGGGATTGCGGGAGTCATCGCTGTAGCGGCCTACCGTGTAGCAAACGGTACCTCCTCCGCAGCTACGGTGATTGCCTTCACCCAATACTTTACCCTGATTTCTATGGCGCTGATGTCCATTTCCCGTATGTTCATCATGTACACGAAATGTGCGGCTTCTGCCCGCAGAATCAGTGCGGTTTTGGATACACCGGAATCTTTCCCGCTGACAGAGGACGACGGCAGGGGAGACACTTCCGCTAAGATTTCCTTTGAACATGTGACCTTTTCCTATTTGGGCAAAAAGCCTAATCTGGAAGATATCACTCTCAGCGTCCCTAAGGGCGGAACCCTTGGCATCATCGGTGCAACTGGCAGCGGAAAATCTACATTTGTCAAGCTGCTGCTTCGGTTTTACGACACAGATTCCGGTACAATCCGCATCGACGGCAAAAAGGTATCCTCCTACACACAGAAGGAGCTGACCGCCATGTTCGGTGTCGCACTGCAAAATGATTTTCTATACGCGGATACCATCAAAGAGAACATACGCTTTGGCAGAGAGATTTCTGACGAGGAGATATATCGCGCTGCGAAGATAGCACAAGCTCATGATTTCATTTCCGCTATGACGGAAGGCTATGATCATATGATATCGGCCAAGGGGACGAACCTTTCCGGCGGTCAGCGGCAGCGTATTCTGATTGCCCGCGCCATTGCCGCAAATCCCGGAATTCTGATTCTGGACGATTCTTCCTCGGCTCTGGACTATAAGACTGATGCAAACTTACGAAGGGCGCTGAAAGAATCCATGTCTGATTCAGCCGTCATCACTGTGGCCCAGCGGGTCAGCTCTGTGAAAAACTGTGATTTGATTATCGTGCTTGACGAAGGTAGAATCATCGGCAGAGGCAGACACGAAGAGTTAATGGAGAACTGTGCGGAATACCGGCAAATCAGCGATTCTCAGATGGGAGGTGCTTTCCTTGACTGAAAATTATGTTAATAATAAACGCGATAATTGTGGAATTATGCTCCGGCTTAGCGGATATATCCTAAAGCAATGGCCCCTGTTTTTGCTTGCCGTTGTGCTGACGCTGGTATCGAATCAAATGTCCCTTTTGGGACCGCGATATTCCGGCGCCGCAATCGATGCCATTGGTCTGTCTTCAGGTGTGGATTTTGAGGCGGTCTGGGACAGCGTGATCAAAATGATTGTCTGCTATGCGGGTTCTGCCATTATCTCCTATTTCTTGTCGGTGATTATGGTGAACCTCAGTCAGAGAATCGTGTATACCATGCGCAGGCAGATTTTTGAAAAGCTGAACACATTGCCTGTGAACTATTTTGATACAAATGCCACCGGCGATATTATCAGCCGGATATCTTATGATGTGGACACGGTAAACACCTCACTGTCCAACGATTTGGTACAGGTAATGACAAGCATATATACTGTTGTGGGTTCCCTGGTGTTCATGTGGAAGATTTCCAGGCCGATGATTCTTATTTTTGTCATCACCGTGCCGGTTTCTGTTCTGTTCACCCGGTACCGATCCAAAAAGGTGCGGCCTCTGTTCAGCGCGCGCTCCCGAAAGTACGGTGAACTGAACGGTTATGCCGAAGAGATGCTTTCCGGCTCTGCCAGCATTCGGGCATACGGGCGGCAGGACGTGATTTCAGGCCGGTTCAATAAACACAATGATGAGGCCATGGAGGCGTTCTACAACGCGGAATACAATGCCTCCCTGCTGTTTCCGACCATCAACCTGATTAATAATGTGTCCCTTTCCATGGTGGCCATCTTCGGCGGGATTTTGTATATGTATTCCCAAAACGGCCTGATACAGGCGGGCTCTGTCTTTTTCATTACCTTGGGCGGAGTGGCGCAGTTCGTTCAGTATTCAAGGAAATTTGCCGGGCCTATCAACGAATTTTCCAATATTATGCATGAGTTCCAGTCCGCTTTCTCGGCTGCGGAGAGGGTATTCCGGGTGCTGGACGAAGATTCGGAGCTAGCAGATGCTGCCGATGCCCGGGAAATGAAGCATGTAAATGGGCAAGTGGAACTGGATGACATCACTTTCGGCTATAAAAAGGACACTACCATTTTGCATAATGTCTCAGTAACGGCAAAGCCGGGCCAGATGATTGCCATTGTGGGCCCTACCGGCGCAGGCAAGACCACCATCATCAATCTGCTGATGCGCTTTTATGATCCTGTGTCCGGTGAGATTCGCGTAGACGGCGTACCATCGCTGAAGATAAAGCGGGAGGATTTGCGGCGGGCTTATACCATGGTGCTTCAGGACACATGGCTTTTCCATGGCACCATCTTTGAAAACATTGTCTATGGCAGAGAAGACGCAACTATGGAGGAAGTCAGGGCAGCGGCAAAATCCGCTAAGATTGACGGATATATTGAAAGCCTCCCCGACGGATATGATACATTGCTTTCTGATGACGGCGTGAATATCTCCAAAGGACAGCGGCAGCTGATTACTATTGCCAGGGCGTTCCTGTCTGACGCTCCGATGTTGATTTTGGACGAAGCCACTTCCAATGTGGACTCACGAACGGAAATCCAGATTCAGGAGGCCATGAACAGACTGATGAAAGGCAGAACCAGCTTCGTAATCGCCCACCGGCTTTCCACCATACAAAATGCGGACACTATCCTGGTAGTCCGGGGTGGAGAGATCACCGAGCAGGGAACCCATCAGGAGCTGCTGAGACAGGGCGGATTTTACAACACACTGTACAACTCTCAATTTGTGTAAAATTAGGGGAACTAATCCTGCCGCCGGTATCTTGACAGGAAAAAATTCTATAACATACTTTAACAAATATAAGTGAGAAAGGATGAAAAGAGATGAATTACCGTGAATTTGGCAAAACAGGAGAAAAGATTTCCGCACTGGGCTTTGGCTGTATGCGTTTTCCGGAATATAAGGAGGGCGAAAAGAACTTTGTGGATCAGGACAAGGTTGATGAAATGATTGCCTATGCCTATGAGAATGGCGTGAACTATTTTGATACCGCTCCCGGATACTGCAACACGAACAGCGAAGCTGCCCTGGGACAGGCTGTAAAGGATTTCCGGGACAAGATTCTTATTTCTACCAAATGTTTCGTAGAGGCAGGCATGGGAGCCGATGGCTATAGAAAGCTTTTGGAAACCAGCCTTTCCCATCTTGGTACCGACCACGTTGATTTTTACCATTTCTGGGGCATCAACCGCGGCGTTTACGAAAACATAATCCTGAAAGAAGGCCTCCTTGAGGCTGCTGCAAAGGCTAGGGAAGAAGGGCTCATCCGTCACATTTCTTTCTCTTTTCATGATGCGCCCGAAGTGATTAAGTACATCGTTGACACTTCTGAGGAACGCGGTGTAAAGATGGAATCCATGCTCTGCCAGTACAATCTCCTTGACCGTTCCAATGAAGAAATGATCAAATATGTAAATGAAAAGGGGCTAGGCACCGTTGCCATGGGACCTGTGGGCGGCGGCAGGCTTGCGGCGCCTACGGATCTTTATGCAAAGCTTACCGGCAAGGCTTCCATTGCTACATATGAACTGGCGTTTAAGTTCTGCCTTGGCAACCCGAACCTGAACTGCGCTCTCTCCGGTATGCAGAACTTGGACATGGTTCAGAAGAATGTAAAGGTTGCGTCCGATGATACGGCATTCTCGGCAGAAGAATGGGAGAAGCTGGGTGTTGCGATGGAAGAAATCAAGAAGTTTTCGGAGCTTTACTGCACAGGCTGTAAATACTGCCAGCCTTGTCCGGTTGGAATCGATATCCCCCGAATTTTTGAGATGTATACCTATTACAATGTATACGGTCTGAAAGACCATGCGAAGAACATGATGACGCATTACGTCCAGCAGGAGGGCAAGACCTTTGCAGACTGCAAAAAGTGTGGAATTTGTGAAAAGAAATGTCCTCAGCAACTGGCAATCAGGGAGCATCTTGAAAAAGTCTGCAAAATTTTGTGTGATTAATTATTTATATACTCTCCTTTAGGTAAGCATATAACATTAATGTAAGTATCGCACCTGAATGTGCGTACTTGTATTCTGTTTAGCTCGTGTTAATATCGTAATAGGAACTGCAAAACGAGTCAGGGCAGTAAAAGATAAATTATAACAGAGTAAAGGAGAGAACATTTTATGAGTAAGAAAATTGTTGTGATTACAGGAAGTCCGAGAAAAAATGGGAATAGTTTCGCGATGACAGATGCGTTTATTAAAGCAGCAGAAAGCAAGGGGCATACAGTAACCCGTTTTGATGCCGCAATGAAAAATGTGGGCGGATGCCATGCTTGTGAGACCTGCTTTAAGACGGGGAAAGCATGCTCGTTTGATGATGATTTTAATGAAATTGCTCCCGCTATTTTAGAGGCGGATGGAGTTGTATTTACCACTCCGGTTTACTGGTATTCTATTCCGGCGCAGGTTAAGGGTGTAATTGACAGGCTGTTTTCGTTCTGTGTGGCAGGAAAAGATGTGGCTGGAAAGGAATGTGCACTTATTACCTGTTGTGAAGAGGATGATATGTCTGTTATGGATGGAGTCCGCATTCCGGTTGAGCGTTCAGCAGCACTGTTAAAGTGGAAAATGGTGGGTGAGGTTCTGATCCCGGGAGTTTTGAATGTAGGTGACATTGAAAAGACTGACGGATGTAAGCAGGCAGCGGAATTAGCAGACAAATTCTAAGATATTTATGTCGTGAGAAGATAATCATGTAATTTAACAGAAAGAAGAACCGCATATGTGGTTCTTCTTTCTGCTTTGCTATTCACTTCTTTTCATTC
Organism: uncultured Lachnospiraceae bacterium; assembly: GCA_947174495.1. Taxonomy (GTDB): domain Bacteria; phylum Bacillota; class Clostridia; order Lachnospirales; family Lachnospiraceae; genus Suilimivivens. The sequence continues at coordinate 19,813 of CAMWJC010000046.1, forward strand.
TCTTCATTTTGCTTGGTCCGGTAACTTTTCGGACTTACGCCAAATTTCTTTTTAAACGCTTTGGAAAATACAAGCTGATCATTATATCCAACCTGGTTTGATATCTCTTTAATGGACATCGTAGTGCTGACAAGGAGGTTGGCAGATTTATGCATGCGAAAGTCGATTAAAAAATTTTGGATGGAAATATTAAGTTCTTTTTGAAATACATGGTTTAAATGGGAACGGGTAATGCCAATGCTGTCAGCGATATCGGATACGCCAATTCCCTGCATATACATTTTGTTAATGTAATCAATTGCAAGGTTTACATAAGTGTTATCGCTATAGCCGGTTTGCCCGTGATTGTCTTTTTGAGTATGCCGGGAATGATGATTGGCAAGGATAGCAAACAGTCTAAGTAAAATCGCTTCACGGTAAAGATCCTCAGAAAAGCCGGACGCTCTGTGCTCAAATAAATCATCAAAACAGTTCATGTATTCATCAGGAGCCGGAGCCGGAAGCGTCAAATGATTTTTGGAAAAACCGCAATTTTTTAATATAGTATCAACCCTAATACCTTTAAAACCAATCCAAACATAGGTCCATGGATTGTTCACATCTGCACAGTAGACGATAGGTTCATTGGGATAGACCAGGAACATCTGTCCAGAACTAAGATACCATGTGTTACCGTTTGCCGAATAAAATCCTTCACCCGATAAAATAAAATGAAGAATGTATTCATCACGGGCTGCAGAGACTGCATGATAGGGCTTGCAGCATTCTTTCCCTGCGTGTACTAAGGTTATTTCCATGGAGGTTTCGCTGAAGTCCTCCATACAAATAAATTGACCAGCCTGCATTGTAGTCTCTCCCTGCATAAAGCATCTCCTTCCCTCAAAAACGTTACTTATAATGCCATTTTACCATATAATCTGCGATTTTGACATATCAATATTTGCATATAATCGTTTTTTTAGGTTATTTTCTTGGATCAGTCCAAATTATATAATTATTTCATCATTATTGGTTCGTAGTTAATATGAAAGGAGTAATGCAGATGAGCAGAGGTGCAATGTGTGCAGTTCCCCCGATGGGCTGGAATTCATGGAATACGTTTACAGAGAACATCAATGAAAATGTGGTGAAAGAAACCGTAGATTCAATGAAAGAACAGGGTTTTCTGGAAGCCGGGTATGAATATGTGGTAATTGATGATTGCTGGAGCCTTAAAGAACGTGATTCGGAAGGAAAACTGGTGGCAGACCCTGAGAAATTTCCCAGCGGGATGAAAGCACTGGCAGATTATGTTCATGCAAAAGGATTCAAATTCGGTATGTACAGTTGCTGTGGAACCAGAACCTGTGCAAATTATCCGGGAAGCTTTGAGCATGAATTTGAAGACGCAAAGCAGTTTGCTGATTGGGGTGTTGACTATTTAAAGTATGATAATTGCTTTAAACCCCAAAATCAGGATGGGAGAACGTTGTATCGCAGAATGGGTATGGCGCTTGCGAATTCCGGTAGAGATATTGTATTTTCTGCGTGTCAATGGGGAACAGATTCTGTACATGAATGGATTCGTTCGTCAGGAGCACATTTATTCCGATCTACAGGGGACATTAATGATTCCTGGAATTCCATCAAGGACATTGCTCTTTCCCAGCTTGATAAGCAGGCATTTTCAGGAGCTTACTGTCACAATGACATGGATATGCTGGTAGTTGGAATGTATGGAAAGGGCGGTAACGAGTATATTTCTGCCGGGGGATGTACCGATGAGGAATATCAGACTCATTTTTCTCTTTGGGCAATGATGAATTCACCGTTGATGATTGGATGTGATATCAGAAAGCTTAACAATGAGACCAAAAAGATTTTGCTGAATCAGGATATCATTGCTATCAATCAGGATGTGGAGTGTAGGTCTCCATTTCAATTAAACTGTGTATCAAATAGTCCGGACGTATTTACTTTAGTAAAATTTTTATCTGGTGGAGATATAGCAATTGCTATGTTCAATATGGGAGATATTCCGGCTATGGTTACGGTAGATTTTTGGGATATGGGGCTTACTGCCAGCGCAGGCAAAGGATTAGAATTTTATGACTGTATCCTGCATGAAAATCTGGGAGTGAAGAAGGAAAGATACTCAGAGACAGTGGCAGCGCATGGTTCTAAAGTTTACAGGTGTAAGGTGGTATAAGAAGTGGCGGATTATTTATGTAAAAGCTGTGGGACAAAGCTGGTATCGGATGAAATTGCCTTACATATGAAGCTGTTTAACAGGGCAGCAAGGGAATTCATGTGCCTTGACTGCCAGGCGGCGTATTTAAGAGTGGAACGCAGTCAGTTGGAAGAGGTAATAGAGAGGTATCATCAAAGCGGTACATGTGTTCTTTTTGCAAAGTATGAATGTTAAGAGTGAATGGAGTATCAGGTATGACAGAAAAGAAAAATATAAGATGTCAGATTCATTGTCAAAAGGGCAAAGATATAAGTGCAGAGATTCCGGCGGATACAGGGATATATGAAAATGAGGGTATTCGCATTGAGGTGAAGGAAAATTCAGTGGATGGATGCCAATATGGAGAAATCCGGCTGAATATGAAAAATGAATCCTGCAGGGAAAACTATAATTTAAGGATGGAAAGGCCGATCAGGGTATATCTGCCGATGACAGAACATCCGGAAAAGATCACAGCAATGTATCTTTTTAATGAATGGTGGACCAGACCTGCTTTTGTCAGTGGATTTCAGGATATTCCTGATTTTACGCAGGTAGCCTTTTTCAAATATAAAGATCGGTTTGCCTGTTTCGTGCCAATGGTAGGACGGGAGTTTAAAGCATATATGGTAAGCGGAACAGAGACCGAAATCTGTCTGCAGATGACAGCATATTCAGGCGGGCAGAAAGAAATTGAAGAGCCCTTATATTTACTGGCGGAAGGCCAAACATTGACAGAGGCAGTACATAAGGCTTTTGTATGGTTAGCTGAATATAAGGGAATCCGGCTGAGAGAACAGCGTAGGATTCCGGAAATGTTCCAGTTTCTGGGATGGTGCAGCTGGGATGCATTTTACAGGGAAGTGTCAGAAGAAAAAATCCGTCAGAAGGCAGAGGAACTGATGGAAAAGAATGTTCCGGTAAAGTGGATGATCATTGATGATGGCTGGCTTTCCGTACAGGATGAACTGCTTTATGATTTTGCCCCGGATAAAGAGAAATTCCCTAATGGATTTAAAAGCATGATAAGGGATATTAAGGCCAAAGGGGATATCAGATGGTTTGGTGTATGGCATGCACTTGGCGGTTATTGGGGCGGTATTTTGAAGGAAAGCAGTCTGGAGCTTAAAGAGTATCCTTATCTTTACAGGACAGTAAATGGAAAGATTATTCCAAGCCCGCAGACCGGAGAGAGGTTTTACAGGGACTGGTATCAGGAACTAAGGCAGGAAGAGATTGATTTTGTAAAGGTGGATGGTCAGAGCGCAGTCCCATATTATTTTGAAAACAGCCTGCCGGTCAGTGAAGCGGCAAGAGGAATGAACCAGGCTTTGGAAAGCGGTGCGTCATACATGGACGGAGCAATCATCAACTGTATGGGAATGGCGATGGAGAGCATTCTGGCAAGGCCGACTTCCGCGATCTCGAGAAACAGTGACGATTTCGTACCTAATAAAGAAAATGGTTTTGCGGAGCATCTGTTACAGAACGCGTATAATGCGGTATACCACAATGAACTATATTGTTGTGATTGGGATATGTTTTGGACGGAGCATGAAGATTGTGTAAAACATAGTCTGTTGCGGGCTGTCAGTGGGGGACCGGTATATTTCAGTGACCGGATCGGAAAAACTAATCCGGAAGTGCTAAAACCGCTGATATATGAAGACGGCAGAATTCTCATGATGGATCGTGCGGCAAAACCCACAGAGGACTGCATCTTTTTAAATCCAATGGAAGGCGGAGTTTTAAAGCTGCATAATGTAGGCTCATGGGGACAAAGCGGTAAAGGCGGAGGAATTGCAGCATATAATCTGACCGGACAAAGACAGTCATATAATTTTAAACCGGCGGACATACCGGATATAGAGATGTCTGATGCTTATTGGGTTTATGACTTTTTTGGCAAAAAGATTTTGACTCTTGGCCGGAATGAAAGCTATGAGGGGATTTTGGAAGCAGACGGATTTGCGTGGTTTGTGATACTTCCGAAGAACAAAACAGGTTCCTGCCTGGGGCTTCTACATAAATACGCAGGATTTATGGCAGTAGAAAGCATTCAGGAAAATGATGATACACAGGTAATAGTTGTCCGGGAATCAGGATTGTTGGGATGGATATCAGAGAGAGAGCCCAAGGAGGTAATTGTCGGGACAACTGATGTCACAAAAGAGGTGAAGAAAGAGGGTAACCTGTATTCTGTACTGCTTCCGGAGAGTTCTTCAAAGACAGTGCTTTCCATCGTATGGCAGGAAGTTGGATAAGGATTCAATTGAGGGATCAAATTTAAATATAGAAAAAGCAGATAGGAGGAAATGGAGATGTGGAACAAAAAAGTAATAGCTCTGGCACTTGCCGTTGTTTTGCTATTCTGCCTTCCGGGATTTGTGGGTAGAGGAGCAGGAGCAGTAGACAATGGCGGAGGCGGCAGTGCAAAGGAAGCGGTTCCGGTTCCGGAAGGCTTGTGGGACCCCTATGAGCAGGAATTGGTTCTGACTACTGTAGTAGCGGAGAATTCAGGAACCAGTTTTAAGGATGGGGATACCTATGACAATAATCCATGGTATCGGGCATTCAAGGACAGATTTAACATTAACCTCACGAATATGTGGGTAAGTAATGACTATAGTACAAAATTAAATCTGGCGATTGCTGACAGGGATCTTCCTGATTTCTGTTCTGTAAATGCCCAGCAGCTTGCATCGCTGGAGAAGTCCGGGTTAATTATGGATATGACAGAACTCTTTGAGACTTACGCGTCAGATACCTTAAAAGGGTACATGGAAGCAGAGCATGACACTTACGAAACGGGCTGTCTTGGCGGAAGACTGTATGGTATTCCACAGCTCAGTTACGGCAATATTGATAAATTTGATTATGTATGGATCAGGAAGGACTGGAAGGATCAGTTGGGGCTGGCAGATCCGCAGACTATGGATGATGTGCTTAACATTGCGAAAGCATTTAAAGAAAATTTCGGCGGATATGCCATGGGAGAAATGCAGAACTTAGATAATATGAACCGTCTGGCAGTCGGTTTCGGTGCGCATCCCGGCATCTGGGTTGAACTGGAGGACGGCACACTGGGATACGGCACCGTTCAACCGGAGATGAAAGAAGTCATTGCAACCTATGCAAAGTGGTACGCGGAAGGAATTATCAATCCTGATTTTACGACAACCAACCAGGATAAGATGTTTCAGGATGCGATCAATGGTGATGTCGGCGTGATTCCTTTTGCACAGTGGTTTGGTTACAATCCGGGACCGCAGATTATAGAAAACCTGGGACCGGAAGCGATTTTTGAGCCTTATCCGATTCCGTCTGCTAATGGGGCAGAGGTAACGGGAAGCGTCAAATTCGGTAATAACGGATATATTGTAATCAGCAAGAACTGTAAGAATCCGGAAGGCGTATTGAAACTGATCAACCTCTGGTGCTACATGATGGACGATGCGGCGGGCGTTGAAGATCCGGAATATATCACTACCCTTTATGACAATAACT
>CAMWJC010000047.1 GCA_947174495.1 uncultured Lachnospiraceae bacterium
CGGCCTCCAGAGCCACAATCTGGCGCGCTAGCCAACTGCGCCATACCCACCATACGGAATACAAAAACATCTGTTTTTGTTCCCAACGTGCTCGAAGGGATTCGAACCCCCGACCCACGGCTTAGAAGGCCGTTGCTCTATCCAGCTGAGCTATGGACACTTAAGTTGCATTCAAAATGCAAAAGCGGGTGATGGGAATCGAACCCACGTGTCCAGCTTGGAAGGCTGGTGTTCTACCATTGAACTACACCCGCAAATGAAGTAATAAAATGTTTGCGTTAAATCGGGGTGACAGGATTCGAACCTGCGACCTCCTGGTCCCAAACCAGGCGCTCTAGCCAAGCTGAGCCACACCCCGCTGGTTATGATCCTAATACATACCTACGCAACGCAAGATATATTATAAAATACGCATCAAAATCTGTCAATATTTTTTTTGCGTTTTTGGGTAGATTTTTGGCTTTTTTGAAACAGCATTTTTTGTGGAGATTTTTCAGGGAAAACTATTGAAATTTGATAAAGAGTCTTTCAGAAAAATATTGCAATAAGATTCGGATTTAGTATAATAGTAAAGTACGCATTTTTGAGGTGAAAGGCAGGATTACATATGGAAGCAGTACAAGATAGAAAAGAAAACAAAATGGGAACAATGCCGGTGAACAGACTTTTGATTGGTATGTCACTTCCAATGATGCTTTCTATGCTTGTTCAGGCGCTTTATAATATTGTTGATAGTATCTTTGTATCAAGAATCGATGAGAATGCGCTTACCGCCGTATCCATGGCTTTCCCGATACAGTCTCTGATGATTGCCCTTGGAGCAGGAACGGGAGTCGGTGTGAATGCGCTGCTTTCCAGATCACTTGGAGAAAAGGATTATGAAAAAGCAGACAAGACAGCAGTTAACGGTGTGTTTCTATATGTGTTGAGCTATCTGGTATTTTTGATCGTCGGTCTTTTGGTTACAACTCCTTTTTATCTGAGTCAGACTACAGATGCGCAGATCATAGATTATGGAAAACAGTATCTGACGATCATCTGTTGCTGTTCTTTTGGTATGTATACGCAGTTTATTTTTGAGAGGCTCCTTCAGTCAACAGGAAAAACGATTTATACCATGGTTACACAGGGAACAGGAGCAATCATAAATATTATTCTGGACCCTATTTTCATTTTCGGTTATTTCGGTGTGCCGCGTATGGGTGTTGCAGGCGCAGCAGCGGCAACGGTAGTGGGGCAGATTATTGCAGGTATCATGGGTATTATTATCAATGAAAAGAAAAATACGGATATCAAGCTTAGGTTGAAAGGGTTTGTTCCGGACGGAAAGATTATTGCGCAGATTTATATGGTAGGTATTCCTTCCATTATTATGCAGGCAATCGGTTCTGTGATGACTTATGGTATAAACAGGATCTTAATCGCATTTAGTTCTACAGCGGTTGCAGTGTTTGGTGTTTATTTTAAGCTTCAGAGTTTTATTTTTATGCCGATATTCGGATTGAATAATGGGATGGTTCCGATCATTGCGTATAATTTCGGTGCGGGGAAAAGGGACAGGCTCATCAGGACTTTGAAATACAGTATTATGTATGCAGTGGGTCTTATGGCAGTAGGATTTTTGATTTTTCAGGTTTTCCCTACACCACTGTTTGCCTTATTTGATGCATCGGAAGCTATGCTTGCTATAGGTGTGCCTGCACTCCGGACCATCAGCTTCAGTTTTTTATTTGCTGGATTTTGTATTATCTGCGGCTCGTTATTCCAGGCTCTTGGGAATGGAGTGTATAGTTTGATCGTATCCGTAGCGAGACAGCTCTTGGTGCTGCTCCCGGCGGCATACCTGCTTTCTCTTGCAGGAGAAGTAAAGTATGTATGGTGGGCTTTTCCAATTGCGGAGGTCGCATCGCTGACAGTCACTATTTTCTTTTTGATACGAATTAACAAAAAGGTGATATGCCACATCGGAGAAGAGGGGAGTTCCGACTTGACATAGGCAGTGTTTTCTGGTAAAGTTTACTTTGTTAAGAGGGAGTAGTAAAAAGGGTTCAGCCAACAATCCCCGGTGTAAACCGTGGCTGGACACTTCCATGAATTCGGAAGTACGAGACTTTTGACACACAGTATTTGTGTGCCGAAGGTCTTTTTTTGACATAAGAACGGCGCGCAAAGCGTGACGTCCGTTGTTGGGTATACTGAAGATAGAAAGGAAAGGGAAAAATGGTAAAAGCAGTTATTTTATTTGTAGTAGGTCTTGTTTTAATTTGTTTGGGAGGCGACCGATTGGTAGATGCGGCAGTGGCGATTGCCAAGAAGCTTGGGATTCCTCAGATTGTGGTGGGTGCCACTATCGTCAGTTTAGGTACAACTTTGCCGGAAATCTTGGTTTCAACCACAGCGGCTTTTGATGGATCTGCAGCGATTGCAGCCGGAAATGCATTTGGTTCCATTATCTGTAATACGGCGCTGATTGCTGGTCTGACACAAACCATACGTCCTACAAAGCAGGTAGAGACGGCATCGCTTTCATGGCGCGGTATCTTCTTCTTTGTGGTACTAATTGGGCTTAATATATGTGGATTTTTGACAGGGGCTTTTGGACGCCCGATTGGTGTAGTGTTGCTGCTGCTGTTTATCGTGTATGCATGCTTAAATGTGGTACGTGCTTCTGCGGAAGGAGATAACGGAGAAGAAAAAGAGGATACGAAGAACATTTCTATCTTAAAGCAGATCATAGTTCTTGCGGTATGTGCAGCGTGTCTTTTTGTGGGTGCAAACCTTCTGGTGGACAACGGAATACTTATTGCTGAAGCGATCGGCGTGCCGGAGCGTGTGATTGCCGTTACCTTTATTGCGCTGGGAACTTCTTTGCCGGAGCTTATGACATCAGTTATGTCACTGGTGAAAGGTTATGGAAATGTAGGGCTGGGAAATGTGATCGGCGCAAACCTGTTAAATATGCTTTTGGTGATTGGCATTCCTTCAGCAGTCGCAGGGATTCCTCTTGAACAATCCACTGTTCGGGTGGACATGCCCCTTGCCTGTCTGGTTATGGCTATCCTGATTCTTCCTATTTTAATAAGGAAGAAGTCTTCCAGGATACAGGGAATTGCATTGCTTGGAATATACGCGGTTTATTGTATTGCTTCCTTTATTTAGTTGACAGCATTTGCCGTGAATGATAAGATAATTAACGTGAATGATTTTTGCCGGAGGATTCCGGCAGATAAGCGGATATGGCGGAATTGGCAGACGCGCCAGATTTAGGTTCTGGTGGGAGACCGTGCAGGTTCAAGTCCTGTTATCCGCATTTGTAAAAAACAGCCGGAAACTAAAGATTTTTTCAGTAAAATCAATGGTTTTCGGCTACTTTTATATGCATGATTTGAGTAGGACGGGAAAAGAAGTGGAAAGTAATCTGGAGGATGCGATGAACGGTCAGAATAGTATTGATTTTGTCATTTTTATAGGGGTAGTGATTGTAGGTTATGCATGTGTTAAGGAATTTGTGCAAAATTTGTTGAGCATGAGCACGAAAGGTAAAGCAATAGTGAGTGGGACTGGGTCGAAATTTTCCATAATAACGATAGCTTATATTATTTGCCTGTATGTGCAGTCATTATTTGGTTTGTTGCGGTTGTTTGCAGGTTCATTTCATTTTATATCATATACATGGTTTGATCATGTGAATTACTATTTTATTGTTTCTATAATTTCTTTGGGGCTTGGTATCATAAATCTGATAAATGCGGAGTTTTTGTATGTAGGAAGGAAGGCGCGGGAGGTAAAAAGAATATGGATTACATTGAAAATTGGCATGATTCCTTTTTATCTGCTAAATGGGATACATTATCTATATGCGATAGAATCTCCGAAAGAGGGGGAGTGGTCTTATGCGTTATCAATAATATTTTTAATTGCTATGACTCCTGTTATGCTATTTGTTTTTCCATGTGTGCTCAACTTCTTGAATGGATGTATTGGCTGGAATTATATTCGTGATTTGCAAGTTCGGGGGGAAAATAAAAAGCGCCCCTCTTGGATACATTATGTTTTCCAAGCCTTTCCGGTTTTGGATCTGATCAGTATGGCAGTGATACTGAAAGGTCATAAGGAATGATCCATAATATTAGCGCTGCTGATCTTCACTAAGACCATAGCCAGAAGCAGACCAAATGGTGCAGAAACAAAGGTGGACAAATAGAAACCGGAATACCCAAACTTTGGTACAAGCATCAGGCAGCAAGCAATATTAATACCAATGGGCAGCAGACTGGAAATCAGGTATAGGCCCATTTTCATCTGTCCCCGCAGCCGCGCCTCTTGAAGATGTTTCATGGCGGTCAGCATATATGTCCAAGACTCGAACGCCAGAAGCATAGCACCACACCGGATCACAGCCGTATCATCAGTAAACAGGGATAAGAGCTGTCGATTCAGTAGCAGGCATGAGAGCACTACTATCGACATATAGGACAGTATTAAGTTCCGTGTCTCCCGAATACTTGACCGGACACGGTCCACAGCTCCTACCGAATGATTTTGTGCGATAAATACTACAAGTGATTGGGCCAAGCCATAGATTGGCATCATCATCAATGTAGACAGCTTGTTAGAACAGGCAAAACCGTCAATTTCCGCCACGCCAAGTGTTCCTAGCAACCCCTGCTTAACAAGCGCCACAGCAGGCGGTGCTATCTGTTGTAACGTGTTCGGTACGGAGAGCCGCAAAATATCCCGGAAACAGCGCTTCTTCAGAAAATGGAGTTGAAAGCTGCAGGTGAGCACGGTACGGTGCAGATATGTCAGCATAAACAGGCAGCCCAGCACCTGGGCAAGCACAGAAGCGGCGGCAGCTCCCGCTACGCCCAGCGGCCCGACCAAAACCAGGTCGAGGATAATGTTCAGCACTGATGAAGCCAACACCGCAAGCAACGGAACGCGGGATTCCCCACAGCTGATCACAACCTGCCGGGATAAATCATACAGCATCAGAAAGGGTAACCCCAGCAGATAGATGCGGCTATAGAGCATTGCAGCGTCCATGATTTCTGATGGGGTGTTTATGAGCAGCAGAAACCGCTCCATTCCCCACAGCCCGCTGCCAAGTATGAGCAGACCTACGACCAGGTCCAGAAACAGCATATTGTAGATAAGGCCACTCAATTCTTTTTGTTCCAGTTTGGGTCTTTGGGAAGCTGTCAGCAGTCCGCACCCTAATTCTAATCCACCGGAAATGAATAGAAAAGCCATCAGCACAGTGGACGCATTGGACACTGCCCCTAACGCGTATTTGTCCATGAATCGTCCGATTATCATGGTGTCTGCCACAGTGTAAAGCTGTGTAGCCGCCATTCCTAAGATCGTTGGGATTGAAAACCGAAGGATTGTTTTTCTAACCGGGCCATTTAACAGGTCAAGTTCTTTCATAACAGTGTAATTCCTCCATCATCTATGATATGATGATTATAAACTGTCCGGTAACGGGACAGTCAAGAGAGGAAGTTAAAATGTCAGAAGAATTATTCAAAATCACCGAGTTTGCAAAAATTGCCAGCACGAATCGCAAGACCCTTCAATATTATGATGAAATCGGTCTGTTTTCGCCAGCCTATGTGGCGGAGAACGGCTATCGGTATTACTCTCTGTTTCAGTTAGATCAACTGGCGCTCATTGCAGTGCTGCGGGATCTAGGGCTTCCGCTGCGAGAAATCAAGCAATATCAAGAATCTGGATCGGCAGAGGAATTGGGGCATTTGCTGGAGGCAAAAAGCAGGGAAATCGATCACTGTATAGAACTGCTTCAGCGTAGAAAGGCTATGCTCACCAGCATATTGGAAGAAAACCAATCCTTTCAACAGTACGGCGGAAGAGGCTTTCAGGTTCTTGCATGGGAGGATATGCGGTTTTCACGGCTACTGCCGGAGGGCAGGAAGCAGCCCTTTGTGGTCAATTATCTGACAGACGGCCTCCAAACAGGACTTTTTGTAGGAGCACGGGAACAGTTTCTCTACCAAAAACGGGCAGACGGAGAAAATTGCGCTCCCGGTGGGAAATACCTTTGTCTCTATGATTTTTCGGCGAACACTGTCAGTCAGTGGATGACGGACACCATAGAAGCAATGAAGCGCTATGCAGCAGAAAACGATTTTCGCTTAGATGAGTGTTTTTACGCAGAGTTCAACGATATCACTCTTGCTAAAAATGAAAGTCAGCAGTTGTTTCCTCGAATGATTCGGAGCAGGCTGCTTTGAAGTAACTGGAAATATGGGAAAAATATATTGACAGGAATTCCCAAAAACTATATATTTTAAAATAGTAATAATTACTGATTTTAAGGAGGGATTTTATGAATCAAAGTGCATTTCATAAGCTTTCATACGGGGTTTATGTAGTCAGTACATGGGATGAAGGACGTCCTGCAGGCTGTATAGCTAACAGTGCTATGCAGATTACGTCAAAGCCGGCTTCCATAGCGGTCAGCATTAATCACGATAACTATACCAACAAATGCATTGAGCAAAGCGGACGTTTTGCCATTTCAATTCTGGCAGAGGATTCAGATCCAGCCATCATTGGAACTTTCGGATTTCAATCCGGAAAGGATGTGGATAAATTTGCGCAGGTGAAGTATACAGTGGAGGATCATATGCCGGTGATTACAGATTCCTGTGGGTATATTGTCTGCCGGGTCATTGATAAGATGGAGACAGCCACCCATACCGTATTTTTGGGAGAAGTGGAAGGGGCGGAAGTATTTGGAAACAGAAACGCCATGACCTATGCGTACTATCATCAGGTGGTTAAGGGAAAGAGCCCGAAGAATGCGCCTACGTATATTCCGGAAGAGGAAGAAAAGAAAGAGAACGGCCCTGTAAAGAAATTCCAGTGTCAGGTCTGCGGTTATGTGTATGAGGGAGAAGAGCTGCCCGCGGACTATACATGCCCGATATGTGGAATGGGAACAGATCAGTTTACGGAAATCTGAAACCAGACAGATAATTTTTTAATTGCGGAGGATTAAGATGAATTTAAAAGGAACAAAGACAGAAGCGAATTTGATGATGGCATTTGCCGGAGAATCACAGGCGAGAAACAAGTACACCTACTTTGCATCTAAGGCAAAGAAAGATGGCTATGTGCAGATCGCGGCAATCTTTGAAGAGACAGCTGATAACGAAAAGGAACATGCAAAAATGTGGTACAAGCTGTTAAATAACGGAATTGGTTCCACCATAGACAATCTGAAAGAAGCTGCCGATGGTGAAAATCATGAATGGACAGATATGTATGTTTCTTTCGCAAAAGAGGCAAGGGAAGAAGGCTTTGAGGAGATTGCAAAGTTGTTCGAAGGAGTGGCAGCTATAGAGAAAGAGCATGAAGAGAGATATCGTAAGCTTCTTGCAAATATTGAGGGTGATCTGGTATTTTCCAAAGATGGTGACGTTGTATGGCAGTGTTCTAATTGCGGACATATTTGTGTAGGACAGAAAGCGCCTGAAGTATGCCCGGTATGCGCGCATCCGCAGTCCTATTTCCAAGTGAAGGCTGAGAATTATTAAAATGGTTATAAAAGGAGAAGATAGATGGAAGAAACAATGAAGGACTATGAAAAGGAGCTGGAGGCTTCTTTTCGTAAGATCAGTGAAGGAGATGTGATTTCCGGAACCGTCATTGATGTGAATGAGGAAGAAGTGACGCTGGATCTTAAATATTATACGCAGGGGATCATCAAAGCGGAGGACATGAGCAATGACCCTGGATTTTCAGTTCTTGCAGATGTTCATGTGGGAGATGTGATCGAAGCTACGGTTGTGCGTATGGATGACGGGCAGGGGAATATCCTATTGTCCAAGAAGGAAGCAACGGCGGTACTTGCCTGGGATGTGCTTACAAAGTATATGGAGGAGAAAACTGACATTAATGTCAAGGTTAGCGAGACCGTAAATGCGGGAGTTGTGGCGTATGTGGAAGGAATTCGCGGATTTATTCCGGCTTCCCAGCTTGCCCTTTCTTATGTAGAGAATACAGAAGAATACATGGGAAAGAAATTGACTGTGAGAGTCATAACTGTAGACCGTGAAAAAGAAAAGCTGGTACTTTCCGCCAAGGATATATTGCGGGAGCAGGCGAAAGAGGAACATGATCACAAGGTAGCAATGATTGTGCCGGGAACCGTGCTGGAGGGAACTGTAGAGAGTCTACAGCCCTATGGAGCTTTCGTTGACCTGAAAGAGGGATTGAGCGGCCTGGTTCATATTTCGCAGATCTGCGAAAGAAGAATTAAAAAGCCCTCTGAGGTTCTTAAGGTAGGGGATAAGGTTAAGGTCAAGGTGTTAAATACCAATGACGGTAAAATATCCCTGAGCATCAAAGCGGCAACGCAGGAGCAGGAAGCAGAAGAGGTGGAAAGCTTCGATACAAAGCAGTTTTCCTCTGATGAATCGGTTGGAACCAGTCTGGGAGATTTATTTAAAAAGCTTGGATTATAAAGATACATGCCCTGCATGGCAGTCTCTGCCATGCAGGAAAGCAGAGAGAGGAAAATATGTTTCAATATTGCTTATTTGACTTAGATGGAACACTTACAGATCCGAAAGAAGGGATCACGAAATCGGTACAGTACGCTTTAAGGCATTTTGGAATCGAGGAGGAGGATCTTAGTAGGTTAGAGCCCTTTATCGGACCGCCGCTTATCGACAGTTTTATGGAATTTTACGGGTTTGATGAAGCTAAGGCAAGGGAGGCGGTGGATGTATACCGGGAAAGATTTGCTCCCATCGGAGTACTGGAAAATAGTTTGATTCCGGGGACACAGCAGATGCTGTCTCACGCTAAGGAAAAAGGGATTCATATGGCGGTTGCTTCCAGCAAACCGCTTTGTTTTGTTCGTCAGATCCTGGAGCATTTTAACATTGACCAATATTTTGAGGTAGTCATAGGAAGTGAACTGGACGGGAGCGGATGCGCGAAGGAAGAGGTGGTGGAGAAAGCGCTGGCGAGGTTAGGAGTCAGTCCTATGGCCAAGGAGGAACGCCATCTTTGCTGTGCCATGATTGGTGACCGCAAATTTGATATACAGGGAGCAAAGGCACACGCTCTCACCGGAATCGGGGTCAGCTTCGGTTATGCTGCAGAGGGAGAGCTTGAAGAAGCCGGAGCAGAATATATCGTAGATAATATGGCAGAGTTAGAAGCACTTTTGACAGGAATGCCTGATGGGATATCTGATGAAAACTCTGGCAGGGAGGAATCGATTTGAATTTCTGGAAGGATATCAATACAAGGTGGGATAGCGAAAGCATCAGAGAATGGAGTTCTATCAGAAAAACCGCTTACATATTGCTGCCGCTTTTGATTTATTTCCTGGTTCATGATGTGGCGGAGGTGCTTTTGTGGATGCTTCTGAATTCCTTTTTGGAGAGAGCAGGAGAAGGAATCTGCGGTTTTTTGAATCAAAACGGATACACCGTGAGCGGAATCATAGGCGGACTGTCGATTCTGATCGGAATTTTTACTATCCGAAAATGTGTCAGTGTGGAAATTGCGGGTCAGGAAAAAGAAGCTGCTTCTTTTGGAAGCACAGAAAAGAAAGTAAGCGGGTATTGTCTGCTGGGGGGCTTTGCATTTTTAACAGCATTTGGCATGAACCTTTTATTTGATTTTGTGGGATTGACAGAAAGTTCCCAGACTTTTTCGCAAGTGTTGAAAATACAGTACGGGGTGGAATTTATAAGCGGGTTAATCCTGTATGGACTCCTGTCGCCTATTGTGGAGGAAGCAGTTTTCAGAGGATTGATCTATAATCGAATGAAGCGATGCTTTAACCTCAAAATTGCGCTGATCTGTTCGGCGCTTATATTTGGCGCATACCACGGAAATATTGTACAGGCTCTGTATGGCACAATATTGGGCTTCTTGATCGCATATACTTACGAAAGATATGGAAGTTTCGCAGCGCCGGTTATTTTCCACGGAGTTGCCAACGTGAGTATCTATGCAATTACCTATAATAATTTGATGGGGCAGTTGGGGAACCCCGCGAGAATTATTACAACGCTGATTTCACTTTTGGGGGCGGCGGCCCTTCTATTTGGTATAGTCAGACATACAAATTAGACAAATAAAAAGTAATTATCAGAAAAATAATAAGAAAACACGAAGAAGTCAAATAATCTGACAATTCTCTAAAAAGTAAGTGTTTACAATTAAAATAAATAGGTGTATAGTAGTTGCAGGTCGCAAAGGAGCGAGTTAAAGGCTCTTTGCGACCTTTTTAGCGTGAGAATCCTGTCAAGCGTCTATACACTGGCTATGCTTGCATAAGCCAGTGCATAGACATTTGACAGGCAAGGCGGCATGAGCACGTAGAGCAATTGCTCGGAGTGCGAATGTCGCCGGCGATTGCGAGAGCACGAAGTGCGCAGCAATCGATTTTCACCATTAACAATAGGAAGGAGAAAAGTATGTTTGACGTAAAAAGAAACGTACCGCAGGCGCCGCTTTATCGTCCGGAGTTTGAACATGATAACTGTGGCATTGGAGCCTGTGTGAATATTAAAGGAGCAAAAAGCCGGGAGACCGTGGAGAATGCGCTTAAGATCGTGGAAAATCTTGAGCACCGCGCCGGAAAGGATGCGGAAGGACAGACCGGAGACGGGGTAGGGATACTGACCCAGATTCCCCATAAGTTTTTCAAAAAGGCAACAGCCTCTCTTGGCATCAACTTGGGCGGAGAAAGAGAGTATGGTGTTGGCATGTTCTTTTTCCCGCAGGATGAGCTTCGCAAAAATCAGGCAAAGAAAATGTTTGAGATTATTGTGGAGAAGGAAGGTCTGGAATTTTTAGGATGGCGGGAGGTTCCTACGGAGCCGTCCGTACTCGGACATAAGGCTGTGGAATGTATGCCTCATATTATGCAGGCATTTGTGAAAAAGCCGGCTGGTGTAGAAAAGGGCATTGCCTTTGACCGCCTCCTCTATGTGGCAAGACGGGTTTTTGAACAGTCTTCCGATGACACTTATGTGGTCTCCTTATCCAGCCGAACCATTGTTTATAAAGGAATGTTTCTGGTGGGACAGCTCCGCACCTTCTTTGGGGATCTTCAGGATAAGGATTTTGAATCGGCCATTGCCATGGTGCATTCCAGATTTTCTACGAATACGAATCCGAGCTGGGAGCGGGCACATCCCAATCGTTTCATTGTACATAACGGTGAGATCAATACGATCCGGGGAAATGCGGATAAGATGCTGGCCCGGGAGGAAAATATGGAATCTGAGCACTTAAAAGGTCTGCTCCATAAGGTGCTTCCGGTGGTCAATACTGCAGGCTCCGATTCTGCAATGCTGGATAACACTTTGGAATTTCTGGTTATGAGCGGAATGGATCTTCCACACGCGGTAATGATCACAATTCCGGAGCCATGGGCAAATAACCGGACCATGTCTCAGCACAAAAAGGATTTTTATCAATATTATGCGACTATGATGGAACCCTGGGATGGACCGGCCTCCATACTTTTCTGTGACGGAGATGTGATGGGAGCAGTGCTTGACCGAAATGGTCTACGCCCTTCCCGCTATATGATCACGGATGATGATACACTGATTCTTTCCTCAGAGGTGGGAGTTTTGGACATTGACCCTGCCAAAATCCTGGTCAAGGAACGGCTTCGCCCGGGCAAGATGCTCCTTGTGGATACGAAGCAGGGGAGAGTGATCGATGATGATGAATTAAAGGAGTCTTATGCTTCCAGACAGCCTTATGGAGAGTGGCTTGACAGCAATCTGGTGCAGCTTCATGATTTAAAAATTCCCAATGAAAGGGTGCCTGAATTTACGGATGAAGAAAGACAGCGTTTACAGAAGGCATTTGGCTACGCCTATGAAGAATTAAAGACCAGTATCCTTCCTATGGCGAAAAACGGAGGAGAGGCGATTGCCGCTATGGGTGTGGACACGCCGATTCCGGTGCTCAGTAAGACGAATCATCCGCTGTTTCACTACTTCAAGCAGCTGTTTGCGCAGGTTACCAACCCGCCCATTGATGCCATCCGTGAGGAGGTAGTGACGGCAACTACGGTCTACGTGGGAACAGACGGAAATATTTTGGAGGAGATCCCCAAAAACTGCAATATGCTTCGGGTCAATAATCCGATTTTGACCAATACAGATGTGATGAAGATCAAGAGCATGAAAAAGGATGGGTTTAAGACAGCGGTTATTCCCATTACCTATTATAAAAATACCAGCCTTGAACGTGCCATTGACCGGTTGTTTGTGGAGGTGGACCGGGCTTATAGAGATGGAGCCAATATTATTATTTTGTCGGATAGAGGAGTGGATGAGAATCACGTGGCAATTCCGTCACTACTGGCGGTTTCAGCATTAAATCAGCATCTGGTCGTAACAAAGAAAAAGACTTCCGTTGCGCTGATTTTGGAGTCCGGAGAGCCCAGGGAGGTGCATCATTTTGCAACCCTTTTGGGATACGGAGCCTGCGCAATCAATCCTTACCTTGCGCAGGAGTCTATCCGGGAGTTGATTGATAATCATATGCTGGATAAGGATTATTATGCGGCAGTGGAAGATTACAATAATGCCATTCTCCACGGGATTGTTAAGATTGCGTCCAAAATGGGGATCAGCACCATTCAGTCCTATGAGGGATCACAGATTTTTGAAGCCATTGGAATTGATAAGGAAGTGATTAATAAATATTTCCCTCATACCGTATGCCGTGTGGGTGGAATTACCATAAAGGACATTGAAAAGCAGGTGGATACGCTTCACTCCAGAGCGTTTGACCCGTTGGGTCTTGCCAATGACCTGACACTGGATAGTGTAGGACACCACAAGATGAGAAGCGGAGCGGATGAACACCTTTATAATCCGGCGACCATCCATATGCTTCAGGAATCTACCAGACGGGGCGACTATGAGATGTTTAAGCAGTATACTGCACTGGTCAATGATGAGGAATCCGTGAAGAATCTCCGTGGACTGATGGATTTTAACTACCCGAAAAAGGGTGTTCCTATTGAAGAAGTTGAAAGTGTGGATTCCATTGTCACCCGGTTTAAAACAGGTGCCATGTCCTATGGTTCTATTTCCAAGGAAGCTCATGAGACGCTGGCGATTGCCATGAACCGCCTCCATGGACGTTCCAATTCCGGAGAAGGTGGTGAAGAACTTGACAGACTGACTGTTGGAGTCGATGGCGTAAATAAGTGCTCAGCGATCAAGCAGGTAGCTTCCGGACGATTTGGGGTGACCAGCCGTTATCTGGTAAGTGCGGATGAAATTCAGATTAAGATGGCACAGGGGGCAAAGCCCGGAGAAGGCGGTCATCTTCCGGGAGGAAAGGTGTATCCTTGGATCGCAAAGACCAGACATTCGACACCCGGAGTGGGATTGATTTCACCCCCGCCGCACCACGATATTTATTCCATTGAGGATTTGGCGGAGTTGATCTATGACCTGAAAAATGCCAACAAGAAGGCAAGGATCAGCGTAAAACTGGTTTCGGAGGCCGGCGTGGGAACCGTAGCGGCCGGTGTGGCAAAGGCAGGCGCTCAGGTAATTTTGGTATCCGGTTATGACGGCGGTACCGGCGCAGCTCCCAGAAATTCCATCCACAATGCTGGACTTCCTTGGGAACTGGGCTTAGCGGAGACCCATCAGACGCTGATCATGAACGGTCTTCGAAATAAGGTAAGAATAGAGACAGACGGAAAGCTGATGAGCGGTCGTGATGTGGCCATTGCAGCTCTGCTTGGAGCGGAAGAGTTTGGTTTTGCAACGGCTCCGCTGGTAACCATGGGCTGCGTGATGATGAGAGTCTGCAATCTGGATACCTGCCCGGTGGGCGTTGCCACTCAGAATCCGGAGCTTCGAAAGAATTTTAAAGGAAAACCCGAGTATGTAATGAATTTTATGCGGTTCATTGCTCAGGAACTTCGGGAGTATATGGCAAAGCTTGGTGCCCGCACCGTGGATGAACTGGTGGGACATACGGAGCTTTTGAAGATTAAGGAGAATCTGACCGATGCACAGAAGCAGATTGATTTAAGTATGATCCTTCAAAATCCTTATGCAGGAGGAAAAGAACAGGTAACCTTTGATCCGAAGCAGGTTTATGATTTTAAGTTGGAAAATACGGTAGATGAAAAGGTGCTTTTAAAGCAGCTTGGAAAAGCAATGCAGAGTAAGACAAATAGAAGCATTGAAGTGGAAGTGAAAAATACAGACCGTGCTTTCGGAACGATTCTGGGAAGTGAGATCACCAGGACGCTGGGAGATGAGCTCCCCGAGGATACCTATCGGGTTCTGTGCAGTGGAGCAGGAGGACAGAGTTTCGGCGCCTTTATTCCCAAGGGGCTTACCTTGGAGCTTATTGGAGATTCCAACGATTATTTCGGAAAGGGACTTTCCGGAGGGAAACTAATCGTATATCCGCCGAAGGGAAGCCGCTTTAAGGCATCAGAAAATATTATTATTGGTAATGTGGCGCTTTACGGGGCAACCAGCGGCAAGGCATTTATCGCCGGTGTTGCCGGGGAACGATTCTGTGTGCGGAACTCGGGAGCCATTGCGGTGGTGGAAGGAGTAGGAGATCACGGATGTGAATATATGACCGGCGGACGTGTGGTTGTACTGGGAAGGACCGGAAAGAATTTTGCCGCAGGCATGAGCGGTGGTATCGCTTATGTGTTGGATGAGGACAACGATTTGTACATCCGTCTGAATAAAGAGATGGTTTCCTCTTATGAAGTTACTTCCAAATACGATGTAATCGAACTGAAGGAAATGATCAAGGAACACGTTGCTCTTACGAATTCGGAAAAAGGAAAGCTGATTCTGGATCATTTTAAGGATTATCTGCCGAAGTTTAAGAAGATTATCCCTCATGACTATGAGCAGATGCTGACCACCATTGTGCAGATGGAAGAAAAAGGATTAAGCGCAGAACAGGCACAGATTGAAGCATTTTATGCCATTAAGGCTGCGAAATAGGAAGGGAGTGAGTGAAATGGGAAAACCAACAGGATTTATGGACTATAAAAGGGAAGTATCAAAGGATGTAAAGCCTAAGGAGAGAATTAAGAATTTCAAAGAATTCCATGAGCACCTTCCAAGAGAAAAGCAGCAGCTTCAGGGAGCAAGGTGTATGGAATGCGGCGTCCCCTTCTGCCAGTCGGGAATGACGATCTGCGGTATGACCAGCGGATGCCCGCTGCATAATCTGGTGCCGGAGTGGAACGATCTGGTTTATATGGGAAACTGGCAGCAGGCCTATAATCGTCTGACCAAGACCAACAGCTTTCCGGAGTTTACTTCAAGGGTGTGTCCGGCGCTCTGTGAAGCCGCATGTACCTGCGGGCTGATTGGGGAACCGGTATCTACGAAAGAGAATGAATATGCCATCATAGAATATGCTTACGAGCAGGGCTATGCAGATCCCAAACCGCCGAAAGTGCGTACCGGCAAAAGGGTTGCGGTAGTGGGAAGCGGTCCTTCGGGGCTGGCGGTGGCAGACCAGCTGAATAAAAGGGGACACAGTGTAACTGTTTATGAGCGCTCTGACAGGATCGGCGGACTTTTGATGTACGGCATTCCCAATATGAAGCTGGAAAAGCAGATTGTGGATCGAAAAGTGAAGGTCATGGAAGCGGAAGGCGTCACCTTTATCACCGGTGTGGATGTGGGAAAAGATCTGAAGGCGGATAAGCTTCTAAAGGAGTTTGACCGTGTGGTGCTTGCCTGCGGAGCCTCCAATCCCAGAGACATTCAGGCACCGGGCAGAGATGCAAAGGGCATATATTTTGCGGTAGATTTCCTTAAGGCAAACACCAAGAGCCTTTTAGACTCGGATTTCAAGGATGGACAGTTCGTGAATACCAAGGATAAAAATGTGGTCATTATTGGAGGCGGAGATACCGGAAATGACTGTGTAGGAACCAGTATTCGTCATGGCTGCAAATCTGTGACACAGATTGAGATGATGCCCAAGGCACCGGATCAGAGAGCAGAGAATAATCCATGGCCGGAATGGCCGAAAATCTGTAAGACCGATTACGGTCAGGAGGAAGCTATTGCAGTATTCGGTCATGATCCCAGAATCTACGAGTCTACCGTGAAAGAGTTTGTAAAGGATAAAAACGGCAATTTGAAAGCAGTAAAAATTGTGAAATTGGCATGGGAAAAGGACCCGGAAACCGGAAGAATGAATATGACAGAAGTTCCCGGTTCGGAACAGACACTGCCTGCGGAGATCGTGCTTATTGCAGCAGGATTTTTGGGAAGTCAGCAGTATGTGACGGATGCATTTAAGGTAAAAACTAACCAGCGCACCAATGTGGATACCGCGCCGGGACAATATGAAACCTCGGTTAAAAATGTGTTTACCGCCGGTGATATGCATAGAGGACAATCACTGGTTGTTTGGGCAATCCGGGAAGGAAGGGAAGCCGCAAGGGCGGTGGATGAGAGTTTGATGGGATACACAAATTTGGTGATTCAGTAGAGTAGAAGCCTTGTGATTGCTTCGGCAATCACAAGGCGTTTTTTTACATAAGGGCTGTTCGCGGAGCGAGCAGTCCGTTGTTTTCCTTTAAAGAACAATCCAGTACCGTTCCAGGTCAATATCCGCACCCGGCTCGTGGACGGTACACTCGTACTTGCCGCCGTTAGCAAGGATGGTGCGGCGGCTGGCCGTATTGTCCGGCTCACAGGCTATCAATACCTTATCAAGGCCGATTTCCCGACAGAAAGGCAGAGTCAGGCGGAGCATTTCCGTTGCATATCCCTTCCGGCGCTCGCTAGGGCGGGTGGAGTAGCCGATGTTACCGGCGTATTTTTCTAAATATTCGTTGAAGTAATGCCGCACCTGGATCATTGCCACCACCTTGTTGTCCGATTCCCGGACGGCGAGAAACAGGGTTGCTTGCACCTTGCCCTCTGGAAGCGTGGCAGGATTCATGCAGCTGATTACATATACTAGCCATTCTGCCGGACTTTCGAACCGCCGCAGAGGACCACAGCCATCCATGTGGCTGTCCGCGTCCAGACATTCCTGGCGGTAGTCCCACACTTGATCCAAATATTCCTCGGTGGGGGTTGTTAATCGAATAATGCCCATAAAATCAGATCCCTTCGCAGTGTTTAAACAAAAATAATTTTTGTCAGGTTGTTTTCAATAGAACTATAGCACAACAGCGCAACCAAATCAATCAGCCGGAGAGGATCAGTGTATAATAAAAGAAACAGAGAATAGAATTAAGAAAATATAAGGCTTTCGTGGATTTCTACGAAAGCCTTTTTATGCTGTTTTCGGAAGAATCTAAATGACAATTTGGATATTTTGTAGTAAAATTATTTTGGAAAATTACGTAAGGAGGTTGTCCAATGATTGACAACAAGAAAGAACAAGAGAGAGATGAACTTCACCGTACCATATGGAATATGGCAAATGACCTTAGAGGCAGTGTAGACGGTTGGGATTTCAAACAGTATGTGTTAGGCATGCTGTTTTATAGATATATTTCAGAGAATTTTGTTAAATTTGTGAATGCAGGAGAGGTGGAAGCAGGAAACAAGGATTTTGATTATGCAAAGTTAGATGATGAAGCTGCAGAGGAAGCAAGAGAGGACTTAGTACAGTCAAAGGGATACTTTATTTTGCCCAGTCAGCTATTCTGCAATGTAAAAGAGAAAGCACCAAACAACGAAAATTTGAATGAAACATTGGAAAGCGTATTTAGAGACATAGAAGCCTCAGCGCAGGG
The DNA here is from genome assembly GCA_947174495.1 of uncultured Lachnospiraceae bacterium. Taxonomy (GTDB): domain Bacteria; phylum Bacillota; class Clostridia; order Lachnospirales; family Lachnospiraceae; genus Suilimivivens. The sequence goes on from CAMWJC010000047.1 coordinate 17,789, forward strand.
GCACGACAGCGAGGACAATTTCAAGGGATTGTTTGATGACATTGATGTAAATAGCAATAAATTGGGTGGCACTGTAGCTAAAAGAAATGAGAAACTGGTTAAGCTCCTGAATGGTGTTGCGGATATGAAGTTAGGGGATTATCAGGATAATACCATTGATGCATTTGGTGATGCTTATGAGTTTTTAATGGGTATGTACGCTTCCAATGCAGGAAAGAGTGGCGGAGAGTATTATACACCGCAGGAAGTTTCAGAGCTTCTGACAAGAATCACTGTATTGGGGAAGAAGGAGGTAAACAAGGTTTATGATCCGGCTTGTGGAAGCGGATCGCTTTTGCTGAAATTTGCAAAAGTTTTGGGAAAAGAAAATGTGCGTCAGGGATTTTTCGGACAGGAAATCAATATTACTACATATAATCTTTGCCGTATTAATATGTTTCTGCATGATATTGGATACGAAAAATTTAGTATTGGTCATGGAGATACTTTGACAGAGCCTTTGCATTGGGATGATGAGCCATTTGAAGCGATTGTTTCCAATCCGCCGTACTCCATCAAATGGGAGGGCGATGATAACCCCATTCTTATTAATGATGAGCGGTTTTCACCCGCCGGTGTTCTTGCACCGAAATCAAAAGCAGACTTAGCGTTTATTATGCATTCCCTTTCATGGCTTGCCACAAATGGAACAGCAGCTATCGTATGTTTTCCCGGTGTCATGTATCGCGGCGGTGCAGAGCAGAAAATTCGTAAATATCTGATTGATAACAATTATGTGGAATGTGTGGTACAGCTTCCTGATAATCTTTTCTTTGGGACAAGCATTGCTACTTGTATTGTGGTGTTGAAAAAGAACAAGGTAGAAAATAGTACGTTATTCATTGATGCTTCTAAGGAATGTGTGAAAATTACAAATAATAATAAGCTGACTGAAGAAAACATTCAAAATATTTTGACGGCATATGAGAAAAGAGAGAATAAACAATATTACGCAGCAGTAGTGGCAAATGATAAGGTTGCAGAAAACAGTTACAATCTTTCGGTTTCGTCTTATGTAGAGCAGGAAGATACAAGAGAAAAGATTGATATTGTGAAGCTGAATGCGGAGATTAAGGAGATTGTTGCCAGAGAAGAAAAACTTCGGGCGGAAATTGATAAGATTATTGCGGAGATTGGGATATGACTTGGCATAGAGAATTTATTAGTCAAGATTATGGCAGACCAATATACAGGCATAAAGAACTGCCGGTTTATATTACTGATGAATTTGATTTCTTTCGATGTGTGGAGTTCAAGGATGAATTCTATGGAAAAACAGTAAGTTATCTTTTTAATGGGAATTTGCGAGAGTGTACAGGGAGATATTCAAAATTATTTCCGAATCAAAAACTTTCATATTGGGCAGATAGTGCCACTACTGCTAGGGCAGAAATAAAAAAGCATGGTGCAGGTAATAACACTCTGACTTTTTGGGCATATGATGATGGAACAAGTACATTTCCAACGCTGCTAGAACAAGAACCTTTGGTTGTTATTGATGGGCGTAAATGCGGAGTTCAGGAGCTGATTGATAAAGCTGATAACAATATTCAACTGACTGAAGCAGAAAGAAAATATTTAACATCATTATTAAGCGTGAAACCGGATTGTTTAGCATTTGATTCCCACGCAAAAGAAGATGGTGAGAATTTTATCTTTTTTGAAAAAGGATTCCGAAAACTTTCTCTTCGACAGTTAAGACTTCGTTTTGGAAGAAAAGACGGTGGAAGTCATAATCTGATTGTTTGTGCGGATAGTTGCGACTATTCTCCCTCAATAAAATCTTATGGGAAGTGTTTTATGCCAAAAGCAAAAATTGTGATGAATCAGTCATATTTACAGAGTGATGAATATTTGTTGAGGCAACGAATACTTGACGACTCATTCAGAAAAATGCGGGAGGCGACGAAATGAGTAGACTTAAAGAATTGATAGATGAGTTATGCCCGAATGGAGTAAAATATTATAGAGTTGATGAACTTTGCAAGATTTCACGTGGAAGAGTAATATCGAAAGATTATATTAGAGAAAACGCAGGAAAGTATCCCGTGTATTCATCTCAAACAGAAAATGATGGAAACTTGGGATGCATTGAAACTTATGATTATGAAGGCGAATTTTTAACATGGACTACAGATGGTGCAAATGCGGGTTCGGTATTTTATAGGAATGGTTGTTTTAGTATAACGAATGTATGTGGCTTGTTGCAAGTATGTGAAGAAAGTATTCTTACGAAATATTTATATTATGCACTAGTAATAGAGGCACCTAAATATGTAAGTAGAGGGATGGGAAATCCCAAATTGATGAGTAACGTTATGGCGAGGGTAAGGATTGCAGTACCTTCAGCAGAGGTACAACGTGAAATTGTTCGTGTGTTGGACACTTTCACGTCACTTACAGCCGAGCTTACAGCCGAGCTTACAGCACGGAAGAAGCAGTATGAGTTTTTTAGAAATAAAATGTTGACTTTTGATACGAAGGTTACTTGGAGAAGACTTGATGAGATTACAAATTTGTTTCGGGGGGAATATATCACGAAAAATAGTACTCGTGAAGGTATTGTGCCCGTAATTCTTGGTGGTCAGGAGCCGGCATATTATATTGATAAATCTAATCATGATGGTGAGATTATTGTTGTGGCAAGAAGTGGTGCATCTGCGGGGTTTGTGTCTTACTGGAATGAACCAATATATGTAACAGATGGTTTTGGATATGAGGCAAAAACGGAGTTGATAATCACAAAGTACTTGTACTATATCCTTAAAAATATAGAATGTGCGTTGAATGCAATGAAGCGTGGTGCAGGAGTTCCTCATATTAGTGGTGAGGCACTTGCAAAAATTATGTTGCCAGTTCCGCAAATTGAAGAACAGGAACGAATTGTCGAAATTCTTGACCATTTTGACTGCCTTTGTAATGATCTTTCTTGTGGTTTACCAGCAGAAATCGAAGCAAGGCAAAAACAATATGAATACTATCGTGACAAGTTATTAACTTTTAAGGAGTTGAGTGAATGAGTACATTTAACATGGTTGCTTCCATGAATGAAAGTACAGTAGTATCTGAATACATACCGGAAAGCAAACGCTCTGACAGTTATCAGAGTGAACCGGATTTAGAAAAAGAGTTTATTCGTATGCTCACAGAACAGGGATATGAATATCTGCAAATCCATACAGAGGCAGAGCTGATTGCGAATCTTCGAGGGAAGATAGAGCAGCTTAATTCCTATAATTTTACAGATACAGAGTGGGAACGCTTTTTTCATAAATACATAGCCAACGCCAATGAAGGAATTGTAGAAAAGACACGCACCATTCAAGAGGATGCGGTAAAAAATATGGAGCGTGATGATGGAAGTACAAAGAACATCACACTTTTAGACAAGAAGAATATCCACAACAACCGTTTGCAGGTAATTAATCAATATGAAATGTCACAAAATGATGGGGCGAATTATGATAATCGTTATGATGTAACAATCCTTGTAAATGGTTTCCCACTTATTCATGTGGAATTGAAACGCAGGGGTGTTGCAATTAGGGAAGCATTTAATCAGATTAATCGTTACCAGCGTGACAGTTTTTGGGCAGGAAGCGGACTGTATGAATATGTGCAGATATTTGTTATTTCAAACGGAACGCACACGAAGTATTATTCCAATACCACTCGTTCGGCCCACATTAAAGAACAGGGAAAGAATATAAATAAAGGTAAAAGGACCAGTAACAGTTTTGAGTTCACTTCTTTTTGGGCAGATGCAAATAATAAGATTATTTCTGATCTTGTAGACTTTACGAAGACTTTTTTGTCAAAACATACAATTCTAAATGTATTGACAAAATATTGTGTATTTACTTCGGAAGAATTGTTGCTGGTTATGCGCCCATATCAGATTGCTGCTACAGAGAAAATATTGAATCGCATTGAAATTGCGACAAATTATAAGAAACTAGGAACGCTGGAAGCGGGCGGTTACGTTTGGCATACAACTGGAAGCGGTAAAACCTTAACATCATTTAAAACGGCACAGTTAGCAAGTCAGCTTGACTTTGTGGATAAAGTGCTTTTTGTTGTTGACCGGAAAGATCTTGACTATCAGACCATGAAAGAATATGACCGTTTTCAGAAAGGAGCGGCCAACAGCAATACATCAACAGCTATTTTAAAGAAACAGTTAGAGGATGATGATGCCCAAATTATCATTACCACAATTCAAAAGCTGGATAATTTTATTAGAAGATATAAAGGACATGAGGTATTTAGCAGGCATATTGTTCTAGTATTTGACGAGTGCCATCGTTCTCAGTTTGGAGATATGCATACTGCCATTACCAAGAATTTTAAAAACTATCATATTTTCGGTTTCACAGGAACGCCAATCTTTGCTGATAACGCGGGCAGTGGAAAGAATGCTCATTTACGTACGACACCACAGGCATTTGGCGATAGACTTCATACATATACGATTGTAGATGCAATCAATGATGAAAATGTACTGCCGTTTCGTATTGATTATATTAAGACGATTAAGGACAAGGAAAAGGGACAGGATAAGCAGGTATCGGCTATTGACACCGAGAAGGCACTTCTAGAGCCAAAGCGAATTACCGAGATTGTAAAATATATTTTGGAACATTTTGACCAAAAGACAAAGAGAAATAGGGAAAGTTTCGACTTTTCTAAATTGATGAACGTACAGGAGGTAGCAAGTAGTCAGACAAAAAATAGGGACAAGGTAGAAGAAATAAAAGAATCTGTCCGTATGAAGGGATTCAATTCTATATTTGCAGTGAGTTCCATAGATGCGGCGAAATTATATTATACAGAGTTTAAAAGGCAGATGGATAAGCTGCCACAAGCTGCACCTGCAGGACAACCGCATAGATTGCGAGTAGCGACGATATATAGCTATGGAGTAAATGAAGCAGAAAGTGATGATTTTGTAGAAGATGAAAATTCAGAAAATACAGACGGACTTGATAAAAGTTCCAGAGATTTTCTTGAAATGGCGATTGATGATTATAATAAGACTTTCAAAACTAATTATGATACATCGAGCGATAAATTCCAGAATTATTATAAAGATGTTTCTCTTAGGATGAAAAACAGGGAAATTGATATTTTGATTGTAGTTAATATGTTCCTTACAGGATTTGATGCAACGACCTTGAATACTTTATGGGTGGACAAGAACTTGAAATATCATGGATTATTGCAGGCATTTTCGCGGACAAACCGTATTCTTAATTCTGTAAAGACTTTTGGAAATATTGTTTGTTTTCGTAATCTGGAGAAAGAAACGAATAATGCTATTGCACTTTTTGGGGACAAGGAGGCAGGAAGCGTTGTTCTTTTAAAGAATTTTGAAAGTTACTATAATGGATATGATGAGAATGGAAAGCACTTTGACGGTTATGTGGAATTAATAGATAAGCTGAATACTCTGTTTCCGCTGGGCACACCATTTGGAGGGGAGAAGGCAGAGAAAGAGTTTATTATGCTCTATGGAGCAATTCTTAGAATGAAGAATATTCTTTCCACCTTTGATAATTTTGAGGGAAAGGAAATTTTGCCTGCACGGGATTTTCAGGACTACCAAAGCGAGTATATTGACCTTTATCAGAAATATAAATCAAAGTCAAATGAAAAGAAAGAAAATATCAATGATGATGTAGTGTTTGAAATCGAGCTCGTAAAGCAGGTGGAAATTAATATTGACTATATTCTTATGTTGGTAAAGAAGTATCAGCAGGAAGGTAACCAAAATAAAGAGGTTGTCGTAACAATTGAAAAGGCGGTTAATTCCAGTATGAATCTGCGCAGCAAAATAGAGTTGATTAGGAAATTTCTGTCAAGAATAAATGCCCAGACCGAAGTAGATGGAGACTGGAAGAAGTTCGTTGACGAACAGAGAGAGAATGATCTTGCTGTTATTATCGATGAAGAAAACCTAAAGCCAGAAGAAACACATAAATTTATAGATAATTCGTTTCGGGACGGTGTGTTGAAAACAACAGGAACGGATATCGATGTTATTATGCCTGCGGTGTCACGTTTTGGCGGAGGGAACAGGGCAGAGAAGAAGAAAAGGGTTATTGACAGGTTGATAGCTTATTATGAGAAGTATGTGGAGCTTGTTAATGCGAAATAAAATGTTTAAAGGAATTAATATATGATTTATGATCTTAACAAAGTAGTAGAAATGTTTAGTTTAGCAGATGAGTTGATTTCTGAAAATCCTACATTATTGTCAATGTCTATGGATCAGATATTTGATGAGTTAGAAGATGAAATTGATAAAATGCGTTATATTCAATGGGGTGTTATGACGCGTGCTAAAATGAGAGAGTTAAAATCATTTGATATTCAAGATATTATTGATTTTTTACTTGCGATTGAAGAACATAATATATTAGCTGAGTATATTGGGTTTATCCTGCAAAGTGAACATGATGTTAGCTTATTGGAACTTTTAATTGAAGCATATCAGCAAGGGGTACAGAATCAAATTCTGCCATTTGTTGCAGAATGTATTGAGTATGAAAAGGATTGTTTTGTTGGGCAAATCGATAAAATATTAGGATTAATGGAGAGTATTGGTGAGGAAGCATATAGATATTCATTTGTAAACGGATATGCAAATTTAGTTGTAAGTAAAAAAGAAGAAACACTAATTTTAGAGAAATATATATCAGATTATTCAGAAACATTAAAGTATTTGATAACAAAAATCGGTGATGAGTTATATAGTAAGCAACGTGAAAATGCGGAGAAATGGTTAGATATATTTCTCAATGAAGGATTGGAACACTGTAGATTGATGGGTATTGAGTTCCTCAATAAAAGTACTTTATGGAATTATAAGTTATTTGAAAAATATTTTAAATATTTGGAAACTAATTTTTCTGAAAGTGGGGTATTGTGGGAAGCAATGATACCTATATATGCACATTACTTTGTGAGCGACAATAATAATTTATATAAGGAGAATGTGAAAGAACGACTTTATAACATAAAAGATGAAGGTTTGAGCAAAAAAAGAAAACTATTACAATCTATAGGGTATTATATACGAAAATATGAAGAATATATAGAACTTATAGACCACATAACCAACGTTAGTTTTGAGAAGGATAGTCAGATATTACAGCAACTAGATTATTATGTAGAATCAAAATTTGGGGAAGAGGCTAATAAAGCTATGAAAAAATAATATAATATATATGTAATTAATTAA
>CAMWJC010000048.1 GCA_947174495.1 uncultured Lachnospiraceae bacterium
ATAAGCTTCCATAGTGGGGAGATTATCCTTTTTAATGTGCAATTCATCTAATAATTTGTTATTGATATACCACCATGCATTGCCCAGCAAGTCCTCAGAAATCTTTCCTGAAAGTACATATACCAGCCATCTGTGTGCCGGGTAAGAGAAGGATTCCAACCCCTCTACCTCACCATCATATTCTACGGCTACCATATTGTCATTGCTTCCATCAGTTCCAAACCCAAAGCATAAACCGCAAAAGGGCTTTCCTGTTTCCAATGCTTCCATTTTTTCTATTGTTCCGTCCGCTCTCGCAACGCCCCACGCGCCGCCTCCATCGGGTGTAACACATCTTCTGCCCACCATGTGGAATGCTTCTCTTTCCACAAACATATATTCTGTGCCTGCTTCCTCTAACATTTCTTTTACCTTCATGGAACAAATACTCTCTGTCATTTTGATAATTTCAGGTTCCTTGGGCTGATACCCCTTGACTTCTTCATTATAAGCTTTTACTGTATTTTCCATTTTTTCTCCCTTTCTGCCCTTCTCGGCAATAACATTCTTTCTATTTCTAATGATAACACCAGCATATCTTCTTTTTCTTATCATTTTGTCTCAATATTTACCGCGGCAAAAAGGCTTAATCGCGGGTTCCGGAAACCATAATCCGTGTAATAAATTCCAAAAATCTCTTCGTCATTAATCTGCAGACTGTTTTCCGTTGCAAAGGAGGTCAATAATCTTTTAAAAATGTGATAATCACCCACAGATTCTCCCTCTAAGATCAGGTATATGCCCTGTGGAATCACCTTTCTTATAAGCGCTCTCTCCTCCGGATATTCCTCCATTTCCTCTGTAAAAATACCGTATACAAAACTATCAGAAGACTGACGGACATAAAATTTATTAATATACTTTAATTCCTTGGAATAATACCTTCCAAAATACTCAAGCACAGCATTTGCAGCTTTTCGCTCTGCATTGACTCCTTTTGCATTTGCTGCTATAACCGCCTGCTGCTCCAGATGTGCCAGCCTTATACGGGGATACTCCTTCTTTGGCATAACAGACAGGTAAAGCCTCAGCTTATACGGATTCCCCATATGAACAATATACTCTTCAAAGTACCCCTCATCACCATATTGATACATGCTGTGAGTCAACCATGCCTTGTCTATATACTCCCATGCCGCATTAATAACATCATCTTGGTTTTTTACGGTTGTCATGGCAAATAATCCTGTGCGGGCATCAATTTGTTTTCCCACATCAAATGCCTTCTCCAAACATTTTGCCTGATCCGCTTCTACTGACAAATAGAGTTCATAGCAAAATTTATGATTCCTCTGTTTTCCGTTGTGCCCGAATATTTTGTTTGAATAATCTGGTAACGCATCAAAAAGAGCCCTTATAGCTCTTCTTTCAAGACCTGCCAGTTTGGAGGAATAAAAGTAAAAGCATTGAAGCTTTGGAATGGTAATACGCTCCACCGATACATCAAATATATTGTCCCCCAAATAGCGCGGGAAATAATAATACCTGTCACTTTTCTTATATTCCATAGGAGTCATATTAAGCTTGCGCTGCACCAAGCGGGAAAAATGCTGTTGAGAGGAATATCCCCACAGATATGCAATATCAGCCAACGGAAGTTCTGACTTCTTAACCAGTGCAAGTGCATTTGAAAGCCGTCTCTTTCTAATATACTCTTTTATAGAGTGTCCCACTATATTATAAAAATCCCGGTATAGCTTGGCTCTTGACACAAATCCGGCTTTTGCCAAAGTCTCCGCATTAATATCCTCAGCCAAATGTGCCTCCACATATTCAATTAAGGCTTCTGTATAAATAAGATTTTCTTTGTTCATCTAAATTTTTCATTCAAACCAACATAAATATTTGAATTATCTTTCTGGTAAGATTTCCATAAGCTAAAAAAGCACCGCATTTCTGCGATACTTTTGAGTAGCGAGAGGGGGATTTGAACCCTCGACACTACGGGTATGAACCGTATGCTCTAGCCAACTGAGCTATCTCGCCATATAAATTTGTGTCTTTGAAGAAAAAACTTCCTTCAAATTAGCTTTTCGCTAAAGTGGGACCTATAGGGCTCGAACCTATGACCCTCTGCTTGTAAGGCAGATGCTCTCCCAGCTGAGCTAAGATCCCAATGTACAGGTCTTTTGCAACCCGCTTTGCTAGTATACTATTTTTGAACAAGACTTGTCAAGTTATTTTAAGAAAATTTCTTAAAAGTAGACTTCCGTCTACTGCATCCGCTCTTTTATGCCCAAAACACAACCTCTCCGGATGCCATTGCACCCCAATCACCGGAAGATATCTATGTTCCAGTCCCTCCACAACACCATCCGCGGCATACTGTGTATAAACAATTCCACATCCCGGCAAATCCACTCCCTGGTGATGCGCACTGTTCACTGTAAAGCAGCAGCCATATAAATTACCAATCCTGCTTCCACACTTTGCATTTGTCTCATGTACCTGATCTGCTCCGATATATTCGTGCTTTGAAGCGGTTGTAAGATTTTGTATCATATCTCCGCCAAAAAAAATATTGATGAGCTGCATTCCTTTACAAATACCAAGTACAGGCTTCTTATCTTGTACAAAAGCTCTTAATATGGCAATCTGTATTCGATCAAGCGCCGGATCAAAAGCACGGCTTCCTCCGGGAAGCTGCCCGAACAGCCTGGGGTCAATGTCTCCGCCTCCGGGCAGAATCAGTCCATCATACCCTGATGTATTTGGCAGATGCAGTGCCGTCACCGGATATGCCCCCAATGCCCGCACCGCATTTTCATAGTTAAATGTTTTATCCGATTCACCGGCTATCAAAATTCTTTTCAAGCTTCTCATCTCCTGCCGCATTATATTACTATAGTTAACGACATTAGAAATTGCCTTTTCGGGCTTGTAAAAGCTTACATATATAGCTTTTACAAGAACCGGAAAGAGCAATTTGTTATGTTGTTTACTATATATGCAGGATTTTCACAAATGGTGACAATTCAGCCTGAAATACTGCTGCTCATGCTCTTATACTGTTTACTATACATATGCCTCCTCATCCACGATCTCCTCAAGGGGTTTGTCAAATCGGAAACAAATTTCTTTAGGCGTCAGTCCATTTTGAGCAAAGTAAAGACGTAAAACAGAATATTTAGTCCTGAGTATCACTTTCTTTTCAATGGTATGCCACACTCCGCCGGTGCCGTTAAATGTAAAGACTGCGCTGGGAATGCTCTGGTAAAATAAGGTAACAGGCATCTGTGCCAGTTCTCCCAAGTCTGATTTTGCCGTAAGAGATACTTGGTAGCCTCCCACTTCGGACAGATCAAACGCCAACACAAAGTTACTGCCCTTTTCTGCTCCTATTGTCTCAAGATCAATGGTGAGTTCCCGGTCTATCTGGTAATAAACCACTTCCTGATCCTGATCAATGGAAAACGCACTCTCACCGACTACTTCTACCTCTATCCCTCTTCCGTTCATTCGTTTAAAGGCCTGTGTATTCATCAAAAACCGGCAGATATTCATTGCATTCCTCTGCAATTCGCCAATGGTCAGGCTTCCATCTTTGAGGGATGCCAGTGTATTATCTTCTGCTTCCGCGCTATCAGACTGGGAGCACACCATATAAATATCATTTTGTGCCCGGGCCATTGCCGCGAAATTCGTATGATCAGCAGGCTTACCCTCCTCATTGATCATCGCCCACCAATCCGTCATTACTATTCCTTCAAAATTCCATTCGCCGCGAAGGATCGTAGTATTCAGATCATAGCTTCCCGCTGTCCACAATCCATTTACTGATCCGTAGGTCGTCATGACACTGTCGGCCCAGCCTTCCTTCACAGCAATCTCAAATCCCTTCAAATAAATTTCGCGAAGCGCTCTTTCCGATGCCACAGAATCCACCTTATAACGCCCGGTTTCCTGATTGTTGGCACAAAAGTGCTTGATGGTACCTGTTACTCCCGCACTGTGAAGCGCCTTGCACTGTGCTGCCGCCATTTTACCGGTAAGCAGAGGATCCTCCGAAAAGTATTCAAAATTCCTGCCGTTTAGGGGATATCTGTGGATATTGATGCCCGGTCCCAAAAGCACTTCCACCTTATTCTTAACCATCTCGATCCCTGTAAACGCATATAATTCGCCTACCAGCTCTGTATTAAACGAACAGGCAAGCAATGTTCCATTTGGCAGGCTGAAAGCTTTCATTCCACTGTCGAGACGCATACCAGAAGGACCGTCATCACAGCATCCGCAAGGAATTCCCAGTCTCTTTAATCTCTCGGATACTCCTCCAAACGCAGCTGCCGTGCCCGCAGTAACCTTGGGACTTCCCATCCCTTCGCCTCGAATGATACAGGCAAGATCCTCCTCCTCTAGCTGAGCGATAAACTCTTCCATGGACACTTTTCCGTCCTTCACATCCTCAAGTTTGTAGTTTTTATGTCCTGTTATTTCAAATTCCTTTGGCAAATTGAAGAGTCTTTTTTGTGCCGGGCTAATCTTTCTGGTGGGTACTTCCTCCATAACCATATGAAGATTCCCACTTTCATCCGCCTGCGGTTTCATCCTTTTAAACGCTTTGACCGGTGCAAGCGCCTGTGAATAAACCGCAAGAACCTGCGTTTCATTAAGGACAAAGCTTCCTGCCTTTTTCAGATCCCTCACACTACTGCCTGCCAGAATCACATACTCTCCTGCCTCCAATACATAAGAAGCTTCCTGTCCGGTTATACCGTTCTCATCATAAGAAGCAAAAACATCAAAAGGAATCTCCATGTCAATCCTGCAAGCTTCCCCCGGAGCAAGTTCCTTAGTCTTTTGAAACCCGATAAGTACCTTTGCCGGTTTGCCAAGTTTTCCCTGGGGCGCGCAGGCATACACCTGAACCACTTCTTTTCCTGCCCTGTTTCCAGTATTCCGAACCTTCACACTAATACTTATTTTTTGGTCATTTATTTCAAATTTATCTGTTTCTATGAAAAATGATGTATATGACAATCCAAATCCGAATGGATAGCGTACCTTCTCTTTTGCAACGGTTTCAAAGTATCGATAACCTACATAAATATCTTCCGCATAAATAGCGATGTCCGGATCGCCAAAATTTGCATGAGAAGGATAATCCTCCACCTGATAAGCAATGGTATCCGCCAATTTACCTGATGGTGTGATCCTGCCGGTCAGCACATCCGCGGTTCCCAGTCCTCCAACCATACCTCCCTGCCATGCATAAAGAACTGCATCCGGAGAATGCCTGTCGATAAATCCCATATCCATAATATTACCTACATTCAGCACCACAATCATTTTGGAAAATCCTGCCCGAACCTTTGCCAACATCTCTTCTTCCAACTCTGTCAAAAGATAAGATCCGGCACCGTTAAAGTTATCCCGATCTTCCCCTGCGGTGCGTCCGATGATCACAAGCGCATACTCAGATTCCACTGCTGCCAGACGAACTATCTCCTCTGAAAGTGGCATTTCCTTCTGACACCAGAGTTCCTTTCCCCAGCCGAGCCCCTCATCAATAGGATTTTCCTTCTCCCACTCCTGATAAGTCTGAAGAAGCTTTTGATTCACGATAATATTTTCATCCTCCAAAAGCGCATCCAGAATTCCGGTCACCTTATCCACATTGACCATTCCGCCTGAACCGGTTCCGCTTTTATAATAATTTGTCTGAATTCTGCCAAACACAGCCACCTTTGCTCCCTTCGGCAGCGGAAGAACACTATTATCATTTTTTAACAGTACCTGCCCCTCGGCTACCGTACGCCTTGCAGTGTCATAATACTTGTCAAAATCCAAAATCATCTTTCCCATAAATATGTACTTTCCTTTCCAGGTCTTCTACTCTGTTCTTTATCCCGACTGACAATCCTAAATCTGTTAATCTAATGACAGTAAGTCAAAAAAATCAACTGCATCCATTTTCTCCGAATGATACCTCATTAAAAATCCCTTCATCTCAGGATATTGATCTCCCATCGAAGATAAGATTGCATCATAATTTGTTTCCGTCACGCAGCCGGCTTCGGTAAAAATCTCATAATACTCCTGTTCACTTCCATGTTCCTCATATACTACTTCCCAGGCTGCCTCCGATTCGCATCCCCTTGTATGTGTTCTTAAATACTGTATCAGTTCCTGTCGAAACTCTTCCTCCAGTTCCACCGAATTGATCAATCGAAGGAAACACAGTCTCGATTTGGCTCGTCTGCGCTCTGCAAGATACAGATCCATGTTCGCCATAATATCCTCTTCTCCGCAATAAACCATTCTGGTATATCCATCCTCATCCGGTTGGTTCAGAAACTCCTGCAGCTTTGCATCATAACGCGCAATCCAGGATCTGCTTCCCGCCTCTCCCGGTGTAAACAGATACTCGGCCTCAAGCTTCACCGGCACTGTTCCAAGCAATATACCGCTTTGCTGTTCCGGAATGCTGTGTCCGTCCAGATAAAAAACCCCTGACAGGGAATTACATTCCTTAAAAACACCCTTTCCCAATAACAAGCTGCGCCGTGGCAGCCATACATTGGTCAAATTACTGCAATATGCAAACGCCCAATCTCCTATTTCGCGAAGCTGCTCCGGAAGGGAAATTTCCCGAAGCTGTCTGCAGCTTAAGAATGCTTTCCTCTCAATCCTCGTTATTGGGACCTCTCCTTCCGTATCCGAAGCTGCTGCCATATCCGGGATCACCACTCTGCTCTGTGAGATCCTGATGGAAAGAACAGTGACTTCCCCGTCTTGTATGCCGATCCGGAGCTTTCCTCCTTCAATTTCCAAATCTGCTTCTCTATTCATCTCAAACCTCTAAGTCAAGTGCCGCGATCTCATCAAATAAGCTGTTTCTTCTTTCCGAAAGCATCAGGTCTTTGCTGTGTCTGTCATAAGCAGGACAGCCGAATTGACCGATAAATCTTGCACTGTCATTATTTACCGTAAGTTCCGTTACCAAAATAAGCATTTCATTCCCCTCGGCAAATGCCTCCTCCGCAAACCTGAACAGATTTTCTATTCGATTCCTTGTCAGAGTTGTCTTCTCTTTCAGCTTTCCTGTCTGTTCCGCAAAAGCGCCTTTTATCCGGATAAATCCCTGCTCTCCATCCGATATTCCAGCAAGCGCAAGCTCCTTCTTTTGAGTTTCCAGAAAGCGGATCATGCGCTTTCCCTTCCGCCTCTGGGCATCCGACAGACTGCCTGCCATTCTTGCCGCCTCCAAAGATTTTGTGCGTCCGGCAATCTGGTTTGCCAGCATCTGATCCAGAGAAATCCGCTGATGCTCTCTTCCCTCCGCCATTTTCTTAAGGGCTGCACTGACTGCCTTTAAATTCACGGACAATTCCATCAGATAATCGCTGATTTCCATATCTTCTCTGGCTTCACTGATCACCTTATCGATCAGCATTCCAAGGAGCGAAAGCCTTTCATCGAAGGCTGCCTTCTGCGCCCTTATTACCGTTTGTTCCGCCATGGTCCCCGCCAGGATCTCCTCCGTCTGATATTCCTTTTTATACTTATTAAAGAGATCATAATAAGCTGAAAACTCCTTAACAATACGCTCATTATGGAGATACTGTCCTACCAGCGATTCGTCCACCTTCATGGACTCTTCCTCGTACAGACAAAGAATCTCCGAAAGATCCTCCCAGCCCCTGGCCGTCACATAGCTTCTTCCATTCACCGTGGTTTCAATTTTATAGAAATAATCCTTCTTTAGCTCAAGAAATCCCAAAATTGCTGCATGGATTCCTTTATGCTGCGCATATTCCTTCCAGGCTTTATAATCTGCTTCAACCTCCAGAACCTTCAATCTGTCCATGGTCACCACATCAAATTCACGGACTGACTTATTGTACTCCGGTGGATTACCTGCCGTAACTATGATCCAGCCTTCCGGAACACGGTGCCGTCCAAACACCTTGTACTGCAAAAACTGAAGCATGGAGGGTGCCAGCGTCTCTGATACACAATTGATCTCATCCAGAAATAGAATACCCTCCTGAAGACCGCTATGCTCCATCACTTCATATACCGAAGCTATGATCTCGCTCATGGTATACTCCGAGGTTTCATATTTCATACCCTGATATTCTTTCTGCGCAATAAACGGAAGTCCCAGCGCCGACTGTCTGGTGTGATGGGTCATGGAATAAGATACCAGCGCAATATTCAGTTCCTGGGCAATCTGCTCCATAATAGCCGTTTTACCGATTCCCGGCGCTCCCAACAGAAACACAGGTCTCTGACGTACCACCGGTATGCGGTATTCCCCGAATTCGTCTTTTTTCAGATACAGCCGAACTGTATTTTCAATGTATTCCTTTGCCTGCTTAATATTCATCTTCAAGCTCCTCATAATCTAAAAGTACTTTGACTGCCCATGTGGGCACCTCCGGCCCCTCATCCCCATTATCCAGAAACACGAACATCACGTCATAGGGCGGCATTTTCTGCGGATAGACTCCATATCCATCCGTAAAATAAATCAATCCTTTCAGATTCTCAAATTCACCCTTTGCCAAAAGGTCCTCCACATGTTCAAATACCGGCCGGAAATCCGTGGAACCAAACCCGGTCAGCTTTTCATTCGCCAAAAAATAATTCATATCTTCCAGTCCGGTGATTCTTGTATCCTTCTGCACTTCATGATCACACTGGATAATATGCACATTCATCTTTTTAAAGAAGGTATCTTCTCCGCTCAAAATGGCATAAGTCTTTTGCAAAAATGCTCTTACCAGCGCTCCCCTGCAGGACGCTGAAGTATCAATGGCAATCACAAAATCCCGGATCTTATTGCTGTCCTTATACTCTAAAGGCTCCACCAACGGCATATTTCCATACCGGCTTAAACCGTAAGTATAATAGATATAATCGAATTCGTCATCATTGATCCGCATATCCTCATTCATTACCGTAAATTTCGCCAGTAAATCTTTATAGCTGTACCTGTCCTTCACCGCCTGTGTCAGATTCTGCTCGATACTGTCCGATCTGGTCTTTCCTTTGGAAAAGGATTTCAGATCCGCCCGAACCCGCTCGCTTAACTTTTTCCACTGCTCCGGAGAGATTGCAAGCTCCTCCCGTGGTTCCCAGAATTGATGTATATCCATAAAAAAAAGGAGAGATAATTCACTGCGCTCCTTTGTGCTGATGCCAAAATTCTTCACATACCGGTATACTTTTTCAGCGGTGAGAATACCTCCCTGTGAAGCCTCCCGCTCCGAAAAATGGGAATTTCCGCCCGTCCGGTCTCCCAGATCCTCCCGGATCACCCGAAGCTTTTTTTCTTTTGTCTCATCCGCCATAAGACTGCCTCCCGGCAAGGCAAGATCCATCACCGCCGCTTCCACCGCAATATCTACTGCCAGATTCCACGCTTCTTTATCCAGCTTATCATACTGAAAGCTATGAAAAAAAATTAAATGAAATAAGATATGCAGATAAACCCGCAACACAAACGCCGGTTCTTCCTTATACTTTTTCAGCAAAAAAACCGGGTCATAATATATCTTGGCTCCATCTGTGGCAATTCCTGAAAGTCCCGGCCTCTGCTCCGGCACAAGAGCTGAAACCGCCACATCCAAAAATCGGAGATTGACCAGAATATTGTCTCTCGCATAGCTCATCAGCTTTGCCGCAAGGGGCTTCGCCTTCTCCAAAACATCTTCCATATCATTAATATCCTCTGGTTCCGTTTAAGGACTCATCATTATCGATCCATTCCTGCACCTCGATCATGCGGTATTCATCCTTACTGTCCCGGATATAGACTCTATGGATTCCTGCATTGATAATCTGACGTTTACACATAGAGCAGCTGTTGGAATCAGGAATGTACTCCCCAGTTTCCGCATCTACACCCGCCAGATAAATATCACCGCCTATCATCTTGTCTCTGGAAGCGCTGATGATCGCATTGGCCTCCGCATGAACGCTACGGCACAGCTCATACCGTTCTCCTCTGGGAATACTGAGTTTCTTCCGGATACAGGTTCCTATATCCGTACAGTTCTTTCTTCCCCGCGGAGCTCCCACATAACCGGTGGAAATAACCTCGTCATTTTTCACAATAACGGCACCGTATCTTCTCCGAAGACAGGTACTCCTCATGGAAACAGTTTCTGCGAGGTCAAGATAATAATTGATTTTATCACGTCTTTCTATCATTTGTGAGCCTCCTGCATAAATCCTTTCCGCCAGCCGGTAATTGTCCTATGACACAATAAGTATGACCACTACCATGGCAACCAATATCTGAATAATGGCATATCGAAACACGGTCTGCGTATTTGACCACCCCATATTCTTACGTACATGGTCATGCAGCGGTGTCCTCACCTTCGTCAATATATGGATATGAAACAGCCTGATCAGTGAAACCTTCACAAGTCCCAGACCTCCGTCCAAAATCAGCACAATGGCAATAGGGATATACAAAATCGGACTTTCACTCTTTAGAGCCGCAATACTAATAAAAATACCCATAGCCCGGCTTCCCGCATCTCCCATAAGTACATGGCTGGGCGTGGCATTATACCACAGATATCCTAAGATACAGAGGATAAACATAACGATCAGCAAATTAAATTCATCTCCGGTTCCGATCAGATGATCAATGATATAAAAAGAAGACAGCGTTATGATCGCCAACGTTCCCGAAAGGCCATCCACTCCGTCGGCACAGTTCGTTACATTAATTGCTCCCCAAACCAAAATGATGATCAATATGCCAAACAACACAGGCGGAATCGTCACTGACAGCTTTAATGTTGCAATCTTAATCGTATTTGAATTAAAAGATAAGTAGGTCACCGCAAGGATTACCGCAACCACCAGATCCAAAAGGCCCTTCCGAAGCTCGCCCCAGGGGTGCTCTGCCGCATCATCCAAATATCCCGTCATCATTTCCGCACACACCAACAGCAGGTATATGACCATCTCCCGGTTAAGGGGTGCAAAAATGAGCGCTGATATCACAAATACCAAAACAAAAATTAGTCCTGCCCCTCTTGGTTTGCCTGCAGAAAGCTTTCCGTCATGCGCAAATTCTCTCCCCGCATCCCTCGGCAGACGATCCCCGAATTTTGCTGTCAAAAAAACAGTCAGTCCAAAAGATGCTATCAATCCAAGCACGGACACTTCCGGAACAATTTGTCTCATGAAATAGTGAATCACTCTTATCTCCTCCTGATCAAAGTCCTAAATCCGGACCTGCTCTTTTAGTATTCTCCCTGTCAGAGATTTCTACTCTCTACTTTCCGTCATTTTCCAGCAGAATCCTTTATTCCAAGCGCTTCCTTTGCAAGCTCGTCCGCCATATCGTTATATTTGTCATTGGAATGTCCCGTAACTTTGACAAATCGGATCTTCACCTGTCTGCACGCCTGTTCATAAAAATTCTTATAAGCCCTAGTTCCTTCTTTGTTTGTTTTCCATTCTCCCAGAGGCCATCTGGCAATTCCCTCATAATCATGATAAATGGCAATCTCCGTAAGCCCGTGATCCAGGGCATACTGCATGGCCGCCTCCGCGCCTTTGATCTCCCCTGCCACATTGCGCATGGAGGCCAATTCTTCATCCTGGAACTTTTGCGAATACTTCTCTTCTTTATCTCCGTTAAGAACTACCATACCATAAGAAAACTCTCCTGTCACTGCATGGTAACTGCCATCCACATATATTTTCACGCCGTTATTATCTTCTGCGCTTTCATTTTCTTTCCCGTTAACATTCCTATCCAGAAAGTCAAGCGCCTCCTGCCGGGTTTTAAAGCTTTTATAAACTGCACCGGAATAGCCTTTAACGGAAGCGCTGCATTCTTCCCATGTGCCAAAAACACCTGTCTTTAATCCTCTTTTCACTGCATAAAACTTTTCCGCCAATTCTTAAACCATGCCTTTCCACTGCCTTTTATTATGTCGTCTGCTATTACTTCCGCTCCGCCATTATACCACTTATTTTCTATAACCACAATTAAAAGGTTAAGAAATTCCATCTGTATGCCGATATACTAATAACTGAAATTATAACTTATAGAAACAGGAAAAGGATTTCCCACTTATGTCAAGGACAGGACACTCTATAAGGATTATTCAACATATATATCTATTCATGTTCTTTAATCTGCGTTGCTGATTTTGTGTGTATACTCAAAATTACCGTTCTGTCACGATATCCCTTGCATATTTGTGTTTTCTATAAGTTTATTGTGCGAAAGGTAAGGGGAGTAACTATGAGTATGAGAGTCGGAACACATAATTCAAATATAAAGCGATATACTTTCCGGAAAGCGGATGGAACCGTAGTGGGAACTATGTCTGTCCACAAACCAAGTTCCAAGAAAAAGAAACGTCTTCAGTATAACTTTAAACAGCTTTCGAAACAGATCCTACAGACAAAGACTCCTGTCAATGCGAAGCAGGTTGTAACCAGGGCGCGTGCTCAAGTCGTAAGTCTGCGCAAAAAACTAAATTCAGATGACTATGACTATTCGGAAGTTCGTCATGCACTGATTCATGCAGAAAAAATAGCCAGAATAGCCAAAAAGCGTATGAAACATCTTCAGGAGGAAGAAAATATCGCAAAAAAAGGCGGCATTTGTGAAGGTAATCAGGTAGATAATTCCGATGATTTTGATGAGCTTCTCAGCGAAGACGCACAGGAAATTAGTGAAGAAAAAATGAAGGAAATCATGGAGGATCTTCAGGAACAGATCCGAGAGCTTGAAGAAGCAATTGCTGATGGAACCGGACTTGATGAATTGGCAGAAGAACTAATGCCCCTTCAAAATCAGGAAATGGATCCTGCCGATCTGGATTTATTAAAGAAAAAACATAGGGCCGAGGAAATGCGTGAAATTATGGAAGCGGACCTGAAGTATCTGAAGGCCATGTTTGATAAGCTTGAACGAGAAAAACAAGAAGGTGCAAACGGATTGCGTTCCAATTCCGATTTTAACACCAATACCAGCGGAGTATCTCTGGAGCTGGGTGGTGTGGATATTCCGGTGGAAGCTTCCGAAGGTCTGGTACTTCCTGAGGGGGGTGCTGTGGATATAATGGCATAGTTTATGATCGGATACGATTTTAATATCTATTGTCTGCCTTTCAACTTGCTCTTTAATACCAAAGCAAATATATTATTCTTGAGCATTTCTTGAGATTTGCCTGTTACACTCTCCTTATACCACATAAGGAGGGTGTATTTTTATGAAAATAGAAGCAAAAGAACTTTCCAAAATCTATGGCGAGGGCGAGAATCGGGTTGTTGCACTAAATCGGGTTTCTCTGAAAATCGCACCGGGCGATTTTATTTCCATCACAGGCCCGTCCGGCAGCGGAAAAAGCACGCTGCTCCACCTGTTATCCGGATTAGATCGACCGACCTCCGGTCACTTGACCTATGACGGCAAAGATATATACAGTCTTACCGACAAGGAATTGTCTGCCTTTCGCCGCCAGCGTATCGGATTTATTTTCCAGCAGTTTAATTTGCTCCCTGTTTTGACTGCACGGGAAAATATTGTCATGCCGGTGCTTCTGGATAAGAAACAGCCGGATGAGGCGTATCTGGGACAACTCTCGCAGATGCTTGGCATCCATGACCGCCTGACCCATTTGCCCCATGAACTATCCGGCGGACAGCAGCAGCGCGTTGCGATTGCCCGCGCTCTCATCGCAAAGCCGGATATTATCTTTGCCGATGAACCGACCGGAAATCTGGACAGCAAAAGCGGAGGCGAAGTGATGGAAATGCTGAAGGCTGTACGCGAAACGATGGGGAAAACATTAGTTGTCATTACTCACGACAACCGCATTGCAGCAATGGCTGACCGCCAGCTATTTATTGTGGATGGAATCTTGTCGGAGGTGGCTGCCCGATGAAAAATTATCGCACGTTTGCTCTGAAAGAACTGCTGGCCCAGCGGGTCACTTCGATTTTAATTTTACTGGCAGTTATCCTTTCCACTATGATGACTGCGGTCATCGGACAGTCTGCCGGTGTGTTGTCTGCCATGCGGCAACAGCAGGCCATCGTCCTGGGTGGCAATAAATATATCACATTGGTACAGATGAATGAGAAACAGGTCGCAGCTTTACAGAACGATCCCAGGCTGTCCTTCGTTGGTGAATATGTAACATTGGGTTCAACAGAACTCAATTCTGCTCTTACCCTTGGCCTGAATGAATATCATGAGGATGTCACTGACATCTATCCGTCACACGCCAGATTGAAAAGCGGTCGTCTGCCGAAAGCTCCAATGGAAATCACGCTGCCGGAAGATGTACTGCAATACCTCGGTTTTTCAGGAGAGTTGGGAGACACCATCTCACTCTCGCTCTCAAAAGCCCTGCGGCATGGGGTTGAACTCTCATCTTACAACTTTACCGCGGATTTCATATTGGCAGGAATCACCGAGAGCAATTATCTGAATTATACCTTCGGCACGATCTCCGGCATGGTGGGACCCGGAACTGCAGAGGCATTACTGCCTGACAACTACATTTATTACAATGTGGATATTCGTACATTTAATAAAAAAACTTTTCAGGAAACAATAAACGATCTTGTTTCTTCCTTGTCTATACATGAGTTAGACACATTGTACAATGTCACATATTTAGAGGCGCTGGGAATCCGTTATGACACAGAAAAAGAAGACACAGAGCTTTCCGGTCAGGGATTTTCCTTCGTGCTTGCTGCAGGGATCATGGTTGGCCTGTTACTGCTTCTAGCGGCAGGCCTGGTGATCTATAACATTCTTAAAATCGCAGTCTCGCAGCGAATCAAACAGTATGGAACCCTTCGGGCAATAGGCGGAGAAAAAGGACAGCTCTATTTTCTTGTAGCAGCCCAAGTCCTGCTGCTTTGTGCCATTGGAATCCCGGTTGGGCTTCTGCTGGGAACTTTGTCCGCCAAAGGCATTCTCACCACCGCAACCGGACTGTTGTCTCCGGAAATATTTCTGGTACAGAACACGGACGAACTAAACCGTTTGATTGCCGAAAACAGTTCCGGCAAAGGTATTTTCCTGCTGGTAAGCGCTGTTATTACACTTCTCTTTGCTTTAACTGCGGCCATTCCTGCTGCTCGATATGCGGCAAAGGTATCCCCTACCGTAGCTATGGCCGGCCGGAACATCAAGGTCAAGCGGAGAAACCGAAAAGCAAAGAAAATCCGCAGCTTCGAGGCTTTCTATGCCCGCCTTAACTTAAAGCGCAATCGCGGACGAACAGCAATTACAATTCTATCTCTGGTTATGAGCATCACAGTTTTTATTGCCTTACAGGGATTTACCGCTCTGCTCAATGCGGCCAGCGGTATAGAGGCTAACCGTTTAGGCGACTATTCTATTGTTAACGAAACTATCGGTTTTTCTCCGGATACCCTGACTGCTATGACGCAAAATGAAATGGTGCAGTCTGTTGCTGCGATCCGGTTTTCTATGTATCTGCCTGATACAAGCAATCGGATTACTGAAATCGAGGTTGGTTTTGAGTTGCAGCCGGGAGAAACTTTCCAGATTGCAGGTTTGAATCATCCCTATTTGAGCCGCTTCACGGATGGCTGGCTTTCCGCAGAGGATTTTAAGCGTGTCATGGCAGGCGAAGCCTGTATCGTCCGCAACCCTATTGCAATAAGTTATGGCGATGCAGAAGTTTCCCATTCCAATTTTGAGACCGGTCAGACAATTTCCATTGCAGGAAAAGAACTCCCAATCATTGCCACACTGGATGGCTATGCCGGGTATGTTGGAATCAG
The DNA here is from genome assembly GCA_947174495.1 of uncultured Lachnospiraceae bacterium. Taxonomy (GTDB): domain Bacteria; phylum Bacillota; class Clostridia; order Lachnospirales; family Lachnospiraceae; genus Suilimivivens. The sequence goes on from CAMWJC010000048.1 coordinate 15,796, forward strand.
CAATAGCGGATTTACAAACGGTATTCAGGTAATCGTTTCTGACCACCTCTATTCTGAATTAACCGGAATATCAGAGTATAACGAAATGCTGCCTGCCCTTGCGGACGGGGCAGACCGGAAGACTTTCGATTCTGTAATAGCGCAGCTTTGTCAGACTGTTCCCGGTACAACATACCTCTCCTATGAGGAAACGGACCGCCAGCTTGCAGAAAGTTTCGAGCAAATACAACTGCTGGCGTGGGGATTGATATTGTTTGTTGGGTTGATTGGTCTGTTGAATATTATCAATACGGTCTATACAAATATCCATACCCGTGTTGCAGAAATTGGTATGCAGCGGGCTATTGGTATGAGCTCAGGAAGTTTGTTCAAAGTATTCTTGTGGGAGGGTGCTTATTATGGTTTATTCGCAGCGATAATCGGAAGCATAGCCGGATATATTTGTACAATTTTCGTAGAAGCTGCAACAACTAATGTTATCCGGTTGACCGCTGTTCCTGTTATCCCTATTGCAGAAGCAACAGTTCTTGCGATTGGCGCCTGCTTGTTGGCAACGTGTATCCCATTGAGAAGAATCAGTAGAATGAGTATTGTGGATTCTATCGAAGCAGTTGAATGATATTCAATCTAATAAGAAAGCAAAATAACATCTTGTCCACTGGGGCTGTTGCAAAAGCAGATAAATAATCTACCGGAGCAATGGCTCCTTCAGCGTTCTGTTATAACTTTATCTATCAACCCGAAACTAAGCGCTTCCTCCGCTGATAAATAATGATCCCGTTCCGTAGCTGCCTCTATCTCATCTATGGATTTTCCGGTGTTCTCAGCCAGTATCCTGTTCAGTCTCTTTTTACTCAGAAGGATATGATCGGATACGATTTTAATATCTGTTGCCTGTCCCTTAACCCCGTTTCCACTGATTGCGGGCTGATGTATCATGATCTCCGCATTCGGGAGCGCCATACGTTTTCCTTTTGTTCCGCCTGCCAGTAAAAATGCTCCAAAGCTGGCTGCCATGCCAAGGCATATCGTAGACACATCGCATTTCACAAACTGCATGGTGTCATAAATTGCAAGGCCTGCCGATATAGAACCTCCCGGACTGTTAATATAAAGCTGAATATCTTTTTCCGGGTCCTGTGCCTCCAAAAAAAGCATCTGCGCAATGACTATACCCGCTGAATTATCACTTACTTCCTCACCCAAAAAAATAATCCGGTCTGAAAGGAGCCTTGAGTATATATCATAACTCCGTTCTCCTCTGCCTGTCTGTTCAATCACATAAGGAATAAAACTCATGCCGCCGCCCTCCTGCCTTTCATAAATTGAAGCAATAACATTCCACACTTTCCGCTTACATTCATATCAATTCTATCCTGCTTCGGAACAAATCGTCTGATATTCCTGTATTCCAGCGGAGAATATACATACTCACAGCGAAAAGCCTGAGTAAAAGCCTGCTGCGAACCATACCCGGATTCTATAGCTATTTCGATAATAGGCTTTGTTGTCTGCACCAGCTTTTTGGCTGCTTCATTTAATCGTCTGTTACGAATATATTTATATACGGTAAGACCAGTATGGTTCTTAAAGACCCTTGCAATGTAAAATTTTGAATAATTCAGTTCCTTTGCAATTTTCTCTAATGACAAATCACTGTCTAAGTTTTTCTCGATATACAAAAGTACTCTTTTGGTTATCTGCGTGCCATTCATAACGAATTGCCCCTTCCGGTTTTTGTTTATTATATCACTTCGTAAATCCACATGTCTTAATGAAAATTGCCCTTTTTATTTATGCATGTCTCTATTGCAATACCCTCCAACAAGTAATATACTTACTTTTGGAAAGTATATTATTTTATGCCAGTAATACATATATTGCAAATCATGAAAGGAACCGGTAATTAATAATGGAAAAAAGATGCATATCACAAGAATGCTTGAATGACACAGGATTCAGCTACACTTTATCCTTGATCAACGGAAAATATAAAATGACTATCCTTTACACCTTAATGGAGTTTGGGATAGTCCGTTTTAATGAAATGAAAAAATATATCGGTAATATTTCCTACAAAACCTTAAGTTCTACCTTGAAAGAACTGGAGGCTGATAAATTGGTTCACCGTGAAGAATACCCGCAGATTCCGCCCAAGGTAGAATATAGCCTTACAGAACGTGGAAAGTCCCTGATGCCTATTTTGGACGGGATGTGTGAATGGGGTGATCAAAACAGGATCTGATTTCCTTGTACTTTTTTAGTAATTCTTCTATCTGCAAATTTAGATTTTCGGGCATTCGGCTTGTATTTACCTTAAGTAATTTGACCCACAAATTCAGTTTTTGATATCCGGCCGCCGTGTTCCGTCTTTTTTCTGCCTTTGTGTCTGCTGCTTGTATCTTAACCTGAACTCGTTTTTGTTCAAACAGCGGGATGACTATATAATACAACCGGTCATCCAAAAAAGAAAGATAGCCCAGCTCCCGTCCAGCTTTATCTTTTAAGTACAATTTATGATTTCTGATCCCGGATGGATAAATTGCTTCACCCGCCTTTACAGGCACCGCCCCAGCCATTAATTCCAGCATAGAAGAAAAATAAAATACCTGATCTCCATCCGAAGTGATCTCCTCTTTCTTCACAAGCTCTGCAAGCATAGCCGGGCCATCTATAAACTGCTGCGCAAGCAGATAGGTAAGCTCTGCATGAATTTGCTGGCGCTCCGTCAAAGCTTCATCTCTTTGAAGCTTCTCATCTATTCCATCCAGCAGTTCCTTACTACATTGGTACAGGCTGAGCAAAAACAACGGAAAATCTTCATCTGTTTTCCACAAATATTTTCCTTTTGCCACGCAATAACTTCCCAAAACAGTACCATCATAGTCTTCCACATACTGCAGAACCTCACGCTCCGCAAATGCATTCACATTGACGGGCGCATTCCACGCAGCATTCTTTTTCCGTTTTGGAGGATGATGCTTTCCTTCATTAGAATTGCTTTCGACATCAAACAATTCTTCTTTCATCAAAACAGCATAGGCGCTGTTGATTTCCTGCGCGCTATATCCGTAGCTTCCCCGAGACGATGTGACAACGTCCGGATGCACCTGCGTCATTAATTTCCGATATTTCTTCTTAATCTCTTTCTTTTCTATTCCTGGCCGAATCCCAAGAATCCGATATGCTTCCTGCACCGTCACCATGATTTTGTATCCTTCTAAATTTGTAAAACAAGCGATTAAGACAACCTCATTCCCGTAATAAAGATTTCAATGCCAATGGCAATCAAAAGACTACCGCCGAGAATCTGCGCTTTGTCAGACAACTTCGTTCCAAATTTCTTTCCAATCACCAGTCCCGCCATACATATCACAAAAGTAACGACTGCAATAATAAGAGCGGAAACAAACGCCATAAGCCAGCCATACTCGGCAATGGTAAAGCCAACGGATAACGCATCAATAGAAGTTGCTATCCCCTGAATCAGCAGGGCTCCGATTTTAATCTCCTGCTTTTTTTCGTCTGAATCCTTGCTGCGGATACCGCCGATCAGCATTTTACCGCCTATAAAAGCAAGGAGAATTAACGCAATCCAGGGAATAAATCTCTCGAAGGCCCGAAAATATTGAACAATTGTACGAACACATAGCCAACCGATCATCGGCATCGCAAACTGAAACCCGGCAAATACTCCGGCTATACCGCACATTTTATTTTTTTTCATTTCAGACTCGTTTAAACCGTTCGCCAACGATACTGAAAAAGCATCCATAGCAAGCCCCACTCCCAGCAGAGCACTGTTAAAAAAGAACATTACACTCCATTTCATCTTTTGATTCCTCCAGTTGTTCTATTGTAAATTTTCTGTTTTTAACCACAGCTCCACTTCAGCTCCCGTACCATCACTGCAATTTTTATACTCCAAAAATCCCCCTTGGTCTTCTGCAAACCTTTTTGCAATAGCAAGTCCCAGCCCCGAATGTCTTCTGTCATGGCGGCTTGCATCTCCACTGTAAAATTCTTTATCCGCGTATTGCAGATCTCTTGCCGAAAAGCCTGCACCCCAATCTCTGACAGCCGCCACAAAGTACAACCGGCTTTCTTTGTACTCTGTTCTGATTGAGATCATTATCCCCCTCTGACGATTCGTATATTCCACCGCATTGCTGACAATATTGCTCCATGCCCGCAATATTTCCTCTTCCTTACAGCAAATCCTTCCATCAAATGGCCTGATGTCAAAAGATACCGGAATCTTCTCTGCCGCTGATAATTGCTTTGCTGTCTCCCGAAATGTTTCCTTCAGGCTCTCACAATGTAAAACTACCTGCTCTGTTTCCTGCCGGTCACCATATATTACCTGTCTCATGTTTTCCAAATACTTCTCTATCTCATCTACATTCTCAAGTATATACTCTACACATTCGCTCTCTTCTTCCGCCTGCTCTCTCTCCTTTAAGAGCTCTGTATTACCTCTGATAATTGTAAGCGGTGTCTTAATATCATGTGCCAGAGCAGATAGTTGTTCCTGCTTCTGTTTTTCCATATCCCACTGTGCTGTCAAAGAATCCTTCAGAGTATCTTTCATCCGCCCAAGCGATGCCATGATCTCATTTATCTCCTTCAGATCAGAAGTTTTCGTTTCAAATTCCAGATCATTTTGGGAAATTTTTTCCGTAATCACACGTAATTCCCAAAGCTGTGCCTTCACTTTCCCTGCAAATCTTCTGGCGAGCAAAACCGCATTCAAAATGAACAATATGATATCCAGAATCGGCATTAGTAATTCCGGAGCCGGAAGAAACTCATTTAGCTTTTCATTAGAAAATCTCATAATTAAGTGATACTTAACAATACAGACATTCCCATCATCCATAGGGATAAAACGATAATATCCTTTGTACTCTGCATACATAGTATTATTCTCATAGTGATTCCAAGCGCTTTTTTGCTCCTGCACCGGGAAATTTCCCCTCAGCCATACACCATCAGCATTATATACAGCGTATGTACAGCCTTGGGGAATCCATTTTTCCAATGAATCACCTGCCCCACGGATCTGCATCACATCTTCTGATAGCTGTACTTCTGCATAGTTTGCAGGAAGCAAAAGACCTGCAGATGACAAACATATCACCAAAAGAAAAACACCTGCCGCCAGAAGAATGGTATTGACGCAGAAAAGTGCGACATATTTCAGGAACAGTCCTGCCAATGTTTTTTCTTTTCTCTTCACTTCCATTGATATCCAATCCCCCACACAGTTTCAACCGGATTTATCTCAAATTTCTGGAATTTCGCACGAATATTCTTTATATGCTCTGTAATAGCTGACTCATTGCTCTCGCTGTCAAATCCAAAAACATGTTCCAAGATCCGTTCTTTTGTAAATACCTGTCCCCGGTGTAAGGCCAGATATTCGCAAATGGCGTATTCACTTTTGGTAAGCATGATCTCATTTCCCTTGTAGTACAGCCTTTTTTCCTGCAGAGAAAATGCTGCTTCCCCTAACATTAGCATATGTTTTCTTTCCCTTTGTTCTCTCCGCAGATGCGCTGCGACTCTTGCCCGCAGTTCACCAATACTAAAAGGTTTCCGGATATAATCATCCCCTCCGATTCCAAACCCTTCCATCAACGCATTTTCCTCTGTTTTGGCGGTGACAAACAGAATGGGACAATCTACCTTATCCCTGATCTTCCGGCACAGACCAAATCCATCTATTCCGGGCATCATAACGTCTAAAAGAATTAACTGATATCTGGCCAGTTTATCATAATCAATTTTCAACGGATCGTCCTGAAGAGTAACTGCATAGCCTTCCCGCTCCAAAGCTTTGCGTATCAGCTCCAAAATTCCTTTATCATCATCAATCACCAGAATTTCAATCATCGCATTGCCTTCCCTCATAAAAATGAAACCATATTCTAATTATTGCACAAATCATAAGCATGAGCAACAAACACACCACAAGTGCGTTTTTCATCACTGCCATAAAAATGCCTGCTGCCTCATTTTGAGTAACATACGCCAGAAATAAAGCGACACCCCTTGCACTCCATGTACATGGAAAAAACGGCCATCTACCGTCCCCCAATCCGGTGAGGAATAAAGCTGACAGCAAAAACTCTATAGCACCGGCACATAAAGAAATTGACTTTGCAAACATCAGGTTTAAAAACAAATGCTCCAAATATAATGGTACACTCCCCAGACACAAAATTGCAGCCATCTTTCCATAAGTGCCAAAACAAATGCCTTCTTTTCCAAGTATCCGGTGATATCCAGCCGCAAAGAGAAAGATTGCCGCCAGCACCGCCATAATTCCAATCCCCAAAAGCACAAGATATTTTGCCAAAAAAGAATTCCATCTATAAACAGAACCTCCCAAAAGGGTCTGGAATTGATTTTTTTCTTCCAGTCCTACATTCCCTGCGCACACGATACTGACCACAAACGGAAGGGAAATTCCAATAATCTCTGCATAACCGGAGATCTGTGCCGCTTCACTCCAGCCCGCCACACGATAGTAAAGCAGGAATATCACACTTCCCATCACAGGAACCCCTATATGCAGGGGATACAAAAATGTGTGTCTCATTTTCAAAAATTCTGCTCTTATGCATCTGAACAATTCTCTCATCTAAATATTCACCTGCCTTTGAAAGATCTTTCTGCTTCCCCACCAGAAAATCAGAAACCAGAAAAGTGACGCAAGAATTCCAATCGGTAGATTTTGCGTTTCCATAAGCTCGGGAGCCCAAGTCATCTGACCCTCCACTGCCAAAAGCCCGTTGGGAAGAACTCCCAATACCGGACACATCAACCGGGAGGTAATAGCTCCCGGAAACAGCGCAAACCAGGGCTTTAAGGAAATTGTAGCAGAAATAACAGTATAACTTCCCATATGCACAAGAAACATTAAAAAGGTCCCCATCTTCTGTGACAGAAACAGACAGAACGGAATCTGCCATAGTGTACTCAGCCAGATTATTACCCCTGCTGCCAATTGCATTTTTATGGAGGGGTACACACTGAATGTTCTATGCATCATATTCTCTATCACCTTTCCCGTAATAGTGGTAAGGATTATGGTGCAGGACATTGCAATACCAGACATCATTGCCCCTATAAGTACTTTTGCATCCCAAATTTTTTCCATCCTGCAAGGCAAAGACCATATCGTAAAGTTTTTCTTCTTTTTATCTTTTCCTCCAATGATTCCGCATAAGATCCCTATTAATCCGGGATATAATCCTATATACCACCAGTTATAACTGTCAACGGTAAAATAATCATACGTCAGCCATGCTGAAAGGAAAACAGAAACCAAAGGCATCAGTATGACCAATCCTTTTAGAAAAGTATGGCGGTACTTTAGTTTTTCTGCCAGAAAATATATTTTCATCTGTCTTCCCTCCCTTTTGCCGCGATTTCCATAAAAAGCTCTTCCAGGTTTTCGTGTTCCTCTGTTTTTCCCTCAAATTCCAGCTTTCCATTTGAAATAATTCCTATATAATCTGTCATCTGCTGAATCTCGCTCAAAATATGACTGGATATAATGACAGTTATCCCTTTCTCCGGAAAACTCCGAATTAAATGCCGCAGTTCCTGTATTCCCACGGGATCAAGTCCGTTAATTGGTTCGTCCAGTACCAGCAGTTCCGGCTCTCCAAGCAGTGCTAATGCAATCCCCAGGCGCTGTTTCATTCCTAAGGAAAATGCTCCTGCTCTCTTCCTGCCTGTATCTGCAATGTCTGTAATCTTAAGAACCTCTCTGATCCGCTCATCCGCAGCTCCGATCAGCAACGCCCTCACTTTCATATTTTCCCATGCGGTCAGATTCTCATAAATCGGGGGATTTTCAATTAAAGCCCCAATATTTTCCAAATCTTTTCTTGACCACTTATGTCCCTTAAAATAGATTTCTCCGGAAGACGGCCGAAGAAGCCCTGTCATTGTTTTCAGCAGTGTGGATTTCCCTGCACCATTTACTCCTAAGAGTCCATATACACAGTTACATGGAATTGACATCGTGATATTTTTAAGTACCGGCCGTTTCCGAAATTCTTTTGAAAGATTTTTAACTTCTATCACATTCTGTTTCATCGATTATCCTCCCTGAATTTATCTTATTGATGAAAGGATAATCTTCAATTATAAGGAATTTGTAAGGATGTAAAATTAACGTTTAGCTGAGTTTCAAATAGAAATACGAAAACCCGGATAGAAATCAAATTCTACGTCACCCCACTCTCGTTCTACAAAAAGCGTAACGGGTGCTAAGCTCGTTAGGAACCTCGCTAAGCACC
>CAMWJC010000049.1 GCA_947174495.1 uncultured Lachnospiraceae bacterium
ATTTCAGGGGAGGCAGAGCAAGCAGTTTGTCGCGGATACTTTTGGGGGATCATTGCCGGCCTTTATTGCGGCATTTACCAGAGGAAAAGCATTGAGCGATGAAGAGGCGGACGAGATACAGAGGCTGATTGACGAGAGCAGGAGGAAAAACAAATGACGCTTGTGGATTTGTTTGGAAGGATACTTTGCTTTAGCATTTATGGAAGTATTGCGGGGGCAGGTGTCTGGCTGATCGGACTTCTGATTGACCATGTAAGGGCACCAAAAGGGATTTCCCTGATTTTATGGGGATTGGTCGCGCTCAGGCTTGTGGTTCCATTCTCAGCAGAGTCTTCGGTAAGTGTTTATGGAATCGGAAATTTGAATGCGAGAATCGAGGGTGCGTTTGATTTTGAAAAGTTTTACAGGGAAAATACGACAGAAGTAATTTGGGAGAATGGAGAAGACCAAAGTGCCGACCTTGCAAAGAGTCCGGTCAGGTATGCGGACGTAAAAAGAACAGCACATGACAAAACGGATCATGGAGTTTTGCGGGATAGTACGGTTAGGGAGTTACTTCTTTTCGGCTGTATGGTTTTGTGGATTGCCGGTGTTATGCTGCTTTGGCTGTGGGGAATAATTTCTTATATCAGTTTGAAGCGAAGACTGCGGTTTGCCATAAAATGTGACGGGAGCATTTATGAGACGGATGAAATAGATTCTCCCTGCGTGGTGGGGATTTTCCTACCGAGAATTTATCTGACTGTAGATATTTCCGGAAAACAAAGGGAGTATATCATTCTGCACGAAAAGATGCATATCCGGTATTTGGACCATATCTGGAAAATAATTTCTTATCTGGTGGTCAGTGTACATTGGTTTAACCCATTTTGCTGGCTGATGTGGAAGCATTTTCAGGGGGAGCTGGAGAAAGCCTGTGATGAACGGGTTCTTAAAAGGATCGGAGTCAAGAATAAGGAAGATTATGGAGAATCACTGCTTAAAATGGCACGGGATAAAAGTTGGAGATTATCAACACCGATTGCATTCGGGGAGGAGGACACCGGGAACCGGATTCGAAGGATATTGCGATACCGGAAACCTTTGATCACGGTCTCTGTTCTGGTGATTATTCTGGGAGTGCTGGCCTATGGAATCTTCTTCACCATTCCGGGAAAGAGAATGCTGGTCTTGAAGAACCCGGGCAGTACACAGACTGCCCCGGAGCCGGAGGATATTTACGAAGAAATTTTCGATTCGGAAACTATTTATCAGGCACGGGATAACGGAATTTACCGCATCAGCGGTGGTGAGGAGGAACAGATTTATAAGGGATTCCCGGGAATCCGGACCCAGATGTCGGTCTTTGAAGGAAAACTATATTTTCTCACGGATAAGCTGTATGAAGAGGGGGCCTTGGACTGGGCGGATAATACGATCCGCTGGATTGACCTGGAGACCCTTGAAACGGGTGATCTGGTTCTGGGTAGAGAATATTCGCTGATTGAAGATTATCGGGTATATGATGGGATGGTGACAGTTTCGTATATAGCTCCGGAGGCAGCGGAAGGCAGGATGCTCTACCATCAGGGAGAGGTGGTCATTAACGATAAGCCTATCACGGAACTGTCTGAGCAGGAAGCACAGCAGTTTGGAATGGAAATGACGGATTTCATTTTGCAAAACAAAGGGAGACTTGTCAATGTTTCCAACCGGGCAGAAAATCAGAACATTACTTATTTGGATATGGATGGTGACAAAACAGCGGAAAAAATTGTTCTTGCACCTGCGCCCGGGGATCATGAGGCGGAAGCGGATTGGGTGCTGAAATACTATTCTCTGCAGATCGGCGATGCATACAGGGAAGGCTTTGCATATAATCTGGCTAATACGCTATGGGCATGGAGTCCGGATGGAAAAGAATTTTTCTGATCATTTATGAAGACGGGCCAAGTGCAGATCCGTGCTCCTATTTTTACCGATATCAGGATGGGGATATGATGGAGATCGGTAATTTCCTGCAGGATGTTCGGAAATGTACGTTTAGTCCGAATGGGACGATTACAGGCGGAATCTTAAAGGAGATTGTGCAGACGGATTGGATTGAAATGAGCTGGCGGATCAATGAAGCGGGAATGTTGGAGGAAATACCGCAGGAGAGCTATGACTTTCTTGCGGGAAATGACGTGGAGCTTTTTGTGGAGCTTCCCGTATATAAGGAAATCGGAGGAGGAGAAAGCTTTTTGATTGCTCCCCAGACAATCGTCTTTCAAAAAATATCTGCAGATTTTTGCTGGATACTGCTTGAGACCAAGGATGGGGAACAGGGCTGGGTGCACATAGAGAATTTTGAGGTTCCCGAACTTAACAGGAATGTTATGGATGTGTTTGGAGGAGTCTATATGGCCGGGTAAGCTGCGAAATGGTTGACGAAGTCCGCAAACAAATGTAAGATTGAGGGCGTGGGTAAAGTCCACAAAATCAGAGGAGCGTGGAACCTCAAGGATTGGAGTGGAAATCAAATGAAAAAAGGATTAAACGCAAAAGCAATGCTTAGCATTTCCATGGCTATTTTCGGGACACTTGGACTTTTTACGAGGAATATTTCCGTAAGCAGCGGTGAACTGGCATTATACAGGGCAGTTTTGGCTTCTGCGTTGATTATTGTTTATCTGGCGGTTTCAAAGCAGAAAATAGATTTCAAAATGATAAAAGGGGAAATTCTGCTTTTGCTGGCATCCGGTATTGCTATGGGAATCAACTGGATTCTGCTTTTTCAGGCATATCGATATACAACCATTTCCGCCGCGACTTTGAGCTATTACTTTGCGCCGGTTATCGTAACAGTGGTGTGTCCGTTTCTGTTTCATGAAAAACTGACGGGAAAGCAGATTGTGTGCTTTTGCATGTCAACGGTGGGTCTTATTTTAATTATTGGAGTCGGAAATATAGGGCAGGGCGGAAATGATTTGCTGGGTATTCTATTTGGTCTTGGCGCGGCAGCCTTTTATGCGACGGTCATCCTGCTCAATAAATTTATTAAAAATGTAACAGGCATACACAGAACTCTTTTACAGTTTTTCGCGGCAATTATTATTTTAGTTCCCTACGTGGCATGTACAGGAGGCATGCATCTGGGGGGGCTTAATGGTGTGGGCTGGGGATGCCTTTTAACAGTGGGGCTTATTCATACAGGGATTACATATTGTATGTACTTTTCCGCGTTGAAGGAATTGGCCGGGCAGGAGGCAGCTATCTTAAGTTATATAGACCCGCTTATGGCGGTGCTTGTCTCGGTGGTGCTGCTGGGCGAAAACATAACCTTTCAGCAGCTGCTGGGGGGAATCTTAATTCTTGGCTTCACGTTGTGGAATGAGAAAAATTCTTAATTAATGATAAATTAATATGGTTAGTGCTTGTCAATCCCCGAAAATTTTATTACAATAAATTATGATCGTTATTAGGGGCTTTCCGATTCGCGGAAAGGAGATAGCGATGAAAAAATTTCTTAAGCCGGCAGCAGGCTTTCTGGTCATTTCTTTCTGTATTTTCATGGGGTGTGAGAGAAAGGAAGAAAAAGGAGAATTATTGGAGCCGGTTTCATTTTCGGAGGCGGAAGAAGAAAATAAAGAGCAGCCTTCGGTGTTTTATACGGCAGAAAATGAAGCTTTGACTGATAATCGTGCGGAGGTTTCCGGAGAAAAGGAAATGTACGTGGTGCATGTTTGCGGCGCGGTACAAGATCCGGGAGTTTATGCGCTGGAAGAAGGAAGCAGGATCTATCAGGCGGTTGACGCGGCAGGCGGGTTTACCGAAGATGCCGGAACCGATTATTTAAATCAGGCGGACCGGATCTGTGATGGAATGAAGATCTATGTGCCTCATCTGGAGGAACTGCAGGATACGGCATGGCAGGAGATTGCCGGTGCTGTGGCGGAGAATGGGGAGGCAGGATTGATTAACATCAATACAGCGAATGAGGAACTTTTGTGCACCTTATCGGGTGTGGGAAGCAGCAGAGCCAAAAGTATTATTGCATACCGCGAGCAGTATGGCGCATTTCAGAAGATTGAAGATATTATGAACGTTGAGGGGATAAAGGAAGGGTTGTTCCAAAAGATCAGGGACAATATTACGGTTTGATTTATGTTGCAGATGTAGGAAAGGCGTGAATAGTTGGATGGCAAAGAAAGTGCTTGTAGTGGATGATGAAAAGCTGATCGTGAAGGGGATTCGTTTCAGTCTGGAGCAGGATGGGATGGAAGTTGACTGTGCCTATGATGGTGAGGAGGCACTTGAAATGATCCGCAAGAAAGAGTATGACATTATTCTTCTTGATGTCATGCTTCCGAAGCTTACCGGATTTGAAGTGTGTCAGCAGGTTCGGGAATTTTCCAGTGTCCCTATTGTTATGTTAACCGCTAAAGGCGAAGATATGGATAAGATTCTGGGGCTGGAATATGGTGCGGATGATTATATTACCAAGCCCTTTAACATTTTAGAAGTGAAAGCACGGCTCAAGGCAATTATCCGGAGAACTTCTCCGAAGCCAAGAGAGGCGGCAAAGATCATTGAAAGCGGAGATATGAAGCTGGACTGTGAGGGAAGAAGGGTCTATGCAGCAGGCAGAGAGATCAATCTGACAGCCAAAGAATTTGAATTACTTGAGCTCTTGGTGGTCAATGCTAACAAGGTATATAGCAGAGAGAAGCTTTTGAAGCTGGTATGGGGAAACGATTATCCGGGAGACGTGCGTACAGTGGATGTGCATATCAGAAGGCTCAGGGAAAAGATAGAAACAACTCCTTCAGAACCCAAATATGTGCACACAAAATGGGGCGTGGGGTACTATTTTGCCTGAATACTGTATGAAAGGCTGTGCCGGTTATGGCTGTAAAAATATTTAATTTTCTTAAAAATCTGAAAATAGGGCGGAGCCTTAAGGTCCGCCTGTTTGTCATTATTTTTCTTATGGGCATCCTTCCCAGCATCATTATTCGGGCGGGTATTCTGGAAAATTATGAGGACAGGGCTGTTGCTGTGCGTATTTCTGATGTACAGACACAGTTAAGAATCATTGCAAATCATCTGATCACATATAGTTATCTTCAGGACAATTCATCGGAAGTCATCGGAGCGGAATTGGAACAGCTGTCCAATCTGTATAGTGGGCGTGTGCTTATAATTAACGGTAATCTGAGGGTGGTAAAGGACACGTACGGAATCAGCGAGGGCAAGACCATTATTTCCGAGGAAGTGATCCGGTGCATGAAAGGAATCAACACTGCCAATTATGATGCGGTGAATGGATTTATTGAAATTACGATACCGATCATCGAGACAGTTTCGGCTAAGATGGCAACGGAAGAGCTGCCGGAAGGAACAGAAGTTGTACGGGGTGTAATGCTTACCAGTGTTTCCACGGACAGCATTGCCATGACACTGGAGATTCTCAACCGGAAAGCGCTGATCATTGAGATCATTATGATTATTATAATCTTTGCCATAGCACTTTTGCTGGCGCAGGTTTTAATCAGGCCTTTTGACCGGGTATCAAAGGCTATCAGTGAGATTCGAGAGGGGTATAAGGATGATCCCATTTCCGTGCCGGATTATCTGGAGACAGAGCATATTGTGGATGCGTTCAACAGTCTGCTTAACCGGATGAAGGCGTTAGACGATTCCAGACAGGAATTTGTGGCAAATGTGTCCCACGAACTGAAAACACCGATTACATCAGTTAAGGTTCTGGCGGAATCGCTTATGGTACAAAAGGATGCACCGGCAGAATTGTATCAGGAGTTTATGAAGGATATTTCTGAAGAGATTGAGCGGGAGGACAAGATCATCAATGATCTGCTGGCGCTTGTAAAGCTGGATAAGTCGGTGGCAGAACTTAAGATCAGTGCGGTGAAGCTCAATGACCTGACAGAAATAATTTTAAAAAGACTGCGGCCCATTGCAAGAAAAAATAATGTAGAGGTAGTTTTTGTCAGTAAGAGAGAGGTCATTGCAGAGGTGGATGAAGTTAAAATGTCATTGATTCTCACAAATCTGGTAGAAAATGCAATCAAGTATAATGTTGAACAGGGAACAGTGGAAGTAACGCTGGATGCGGATCATCAATTTTTTACGATCCAAGTGTCAGATACCGGAATCGGGATACCGGAGGAAAGTATGGAACAGATTTACGAGCGTTTTTACCGGGTGGACAAATCCCATTCCAGAGAGATCGGAGGTACCGGATTGGGACTGGCAATTACCAGAAATGCAGTACTTTTGCACAGAGGTTCCATCAAAGCGGAAAGTAGGGAAGGGGAGGGTACCACTTTCACGGTTAAGATTCCGCTTACCAGAACGTTGACGTAGGAGACAGAATATGCTTAATAAGAAAAAGTGGATACTTTTACCTGTGATATCCGTATTGCTTTTGGTATGTGCCTGCGGACAACAGGGAAAAAAGAATGTTGGGAAAACCTATAAAATATATTATGTAAACCATGATGAAACCGGGGTGATTTCTAACGATTATGTTACGGAGACAACCGATCGGGATGAACTCCTTAGGGAATTACTGCAACAGATGGAAACAGGGTCGGAAAAACTGGAATATAAAGCGCCTATTTCCGGAACGTTTCAATTGCTTGGAACAACGTTTTCGGAGGATCAGCTGATCCTTAATTTTGATGAAAATTATCGTCTTCAGCCGGTGATATCCGAAATTCTGGTACGTGCGGCTATTGTCAGAACACTGACGCAGATCGACGGTGTCTCTTACTTGTCTTTTCAGGTAAATGCCGAGCCGCTTCTGGATGCTTCCGGAGCCCTTGTAGGGGTTATGAATGCAGATCAGTTTATTGATAATGCAGGTAATGAGATCAACACCTATGAGAAGGTCAAACTGACCCTTTATCTGGCGGATGAAGAAGGGGATGGCCTGAAACCGGTGACAAGGACAGTGGTTTATAACAGTAATATCTCTATGGAGCGTCTGGTAGTAGATCAGTTGATAGCAGGGCCAACCGAAAATGAAGCGGCATTTCCGACGATCAATCCAGATACCAGAGTGGTCAGTGTGAATGTGCAGGACAGGATATGTTATGTAAACCTTGACAGTACCTTTTTGACACAAATTTACAATGTGACTTCGGAGGTCACAATTTATTCCATTACAAATTCGCTGGTGGAGCTTAACAATGTAAATAAAGTGCAGATATCCATTAATGGCGATTCCAACGTTAATTACAAGGAAAATATCAGTCTCTCCACGGTGTTTGAGAGAAATCTGGAAATTGTGGAGCAGTAAGAAAGGCGGTTATATGAGAAAACGCCCATTAGCATGTGCCTGCCTGCTGATCACCTTATTGTTTTACCTCGTGGTGAATCTCTTTCCTCCGCCTGTGCAGCAGACGGAGGTGGGCAAGGAGGGAAAGGTCAGCGTCACAGGCACAATATATAAAAAGGAACTTCGGACACAGGCGGAGGAGTCAGTACTTGTTTTGTATCTCAAAAATCTTTCCGAAGCTTCCCCGCCCGGCAAGGCAGTGAGCTGTTACTTAAAGAGCGGACAGATGGAACCTGAAATAGGGAGCAGGGTCATGGTAAAAGGCAGTTACAAAGCCTTTGAGAAAGCCTCTAACCCGGGACAATTTGATTCTTATTCTTATTATCTGATATCTGGAATTTCTTATCGCCTGAATCAGGCAATTATTCTGGAAAAAACAATGAAATACAGTAAAACAAAGGAAAGGCTTTACCGTCTTAGAAATTTTCTTTCGGATAAGCTTTCGGAAAATCTTCCCGAAGAGGAAAGTGCTCTTATGAAAACCATTCTCCTTGGAGAAAAGTGGGAGATTGATCAAGAAGTGAAGGAGCTGTATCAGAGAAATGGGATTGCGCATATTCTGGCAATTTCGGGACTGCATGTATCCATGCTCGGTATGGGGCTGTATCATCTGCTGCGAAAGTGCGGTCTTCCGATGAAGCTGTCGGCAGCAACGGCCTCTCTTCTATTAATTCTGTACGGTGTCATGACCGGATTTTCGGTATCCGCCCTGCGGGCGATCTTTATGTTTTCACTGCATATGTTGGCAATTATTACGGAAAGAACCTATGATATGCTGACAGCGCTTTCGGTTGCGGCAGCAATTCTGCTCGTCACACAGCCTCTTTATGTAAACCACAGCGGATTTGTATTTTCCTTTGGATGTGTGCTGGGGATCGGTGTTTTGACACCGGCGCTGACAGAGGGAAAGGAAATGCTTTTTCTAAAAAAATTTTTTCAGGGGAAAAAGAATGCTCTGACTTATGGAATAAAATGTGTCCTTTCTGCACTTTCCATGGGTGTGGTCTCGCTGCCTGTTTATCTATGGTATTATTATCAGTTTCCGGCATGGTCTGTTCTTTTGAATCTGCTGGTTATTCCGCTGATGAGTTATCTGATGGCAGCGGGAATTCTTTTGCTGGTGATAAGCATCGTCTGTCCTTCGGCGGCTTTCCCGTTCATTTTTATGATCAGAGGAATATTCAGGATTTTTGAATTAGCGTGCGCGGTCTGTGAATCACTTCCTGCTCATCTGGTGAATTTTGGACGGCCCGAAGGATGGCAGATGATCCTATATCTGGGGGTACTTCTTTTGATCATCAGACTGAAAAAGAAATTGATACTGCCGGTAAAGTGGCTGATTGTCTCCATTGCAATCATGGTTTTGCTGATGCGTCCGGGGAAAGAATTGAAACTGACCTTTTTAGATGTAGGGCAGGGAGATGGAATTTACATAGAGACCGCAGAAGGAGGGAGATTCCTCATTGACGGTGGGAGTTCATCGGTGAGCAGCGTGGGAAAATACCGCCTGATACCTTTTTTACAATTTCAGGGGACACGCAGACTGGATGCTGTTTTTGTGACCCATCCGGATGCCGACCACTGTAATGGGGTAAAGGAAATACTGGAGTATGGACCGGATAGCGGAATCAGCGTGGACTGCCTGATTCTGCCGGATATTGATGAAAAAGGAAAAAGCGATGAGTATAAGAATCTGGTAAAAACCGCAGAGCAAAATGACGTTTCCGTGATTTGTATCAGCCGTGGTCAGAAACTGCAAAGAGGGGAACTGACCATAACCTGTCTGCATCCGCAAAAAGGGTACAAAACAGGAGATGAAAATGCTTATTCCATTGTTCTGGAGTTTGTTTACGGTGATTTCAGCGCTCTGTTTACCGGAGACTTGGAAGGAGAAGGAGAGCAGAGCTTTCTGGAATACCAAAGGAAGAGGGAAAGTAGTCAGAACAGAGAAAAACTGACCGTTTTAAAGGTAGCGCATCATGGCTCAAAATACTCTACACCGAAGGAACTTTTGGAAATGATAGATCCGGATATAGCGGTTATTTCCGCCGGGGTGGATAACCGTTATGGTCATCCCCATGAGGAATTACTTGAGAGATTGGAGGAGCAGGGTTGCCGCATTTATCAGACTGCTATTAGCGGAGCAATTACCATGCGGGTTAAAAACGGAAAAATTAAGGTGGAGGAGTTTATAACGTCAGAATAAAGCCATCTCATAAAAGGTATAAATCAGCGGTGTATGGATGAAGCCATTCGATGATAGGTGTGACGAATTCCCCGGATGGCAACAGAATAAGCCTGTATGTTTTCAGGCAGTGACATTCCCGCATAACCGGCATCACCAAGATGATGAATGTCCGTGCCGGTCATTTTGCACATCAGTGCAAGCTGACGGATAGTATCGATATCAGCACCCTCCTGAGATGTCCCGATTGCAGTGATGGTCAAAGCTCCCAGACTGTGTGCATAACTTACGAGTTCACGAACCGATTCCATAGTAATGCCCGGGACGGTGGCAGGCGCGGGAAAAAGAAGAATATCAGCTCCGGCTTCCCGGAAACGTCTCACATCGTCCTTGGTTATGATATGCTCGGCTGATTCCGTCAGAACTCCTGCCGCATGCATTTTGCCTGCTGCTAAAATAATTTGATCGCCGAGAGCCGCTTTATATGATTTCAATGTTTTTTCAATGGCTTCATTGGATACACCCATGCCCGGATTGCCGGTTAACAGAATCATATCGACTCCCATTTGGCAGGCTTTCTTAGCATTTTCCAGAGTGGCCTGCCGTCCTTCGGACATTTTCCAGAGAGGATTGGCTTCTTCTTTCATTTCTTCATCCACCGGCTCTAAATTAATCCCTACCGGTCGTCCGGTAAGCTGTTTGATCAAACGGATGGTATTGTCCGGATCCGTTTCGGGGAGTCCCTGGATTTCAGGATTATTTACATCAAACATATTCAGAAGCAGAAGATCAGCTCCCATTGCAGATACGAATTCCGCATTGGTGACATCCCCAAGCATAGGGCGTATAGTGCCGATAGTTTCACAGGCAATCACCCGTCCTTCGCTTTTGACAATGGATTCCAAAAGATCTTTTTTGGAAAAGTTGTTAAAATCAGATGCAAAACAGTCTAACAGTCTTTTAGCCATAGGAACTCCTTTTTAGTTTAAGATAAACATATTTTAGCATTCAGATTTTGTTATAGCAAGGAAATAAAGGTATAGACAAAACAGGATACATAGCGATATATTAAATTGAGGTTATTTTGAACTGATAAATTAATATTTTACAAAGAACAAATGAAATTTGAGGTGAGAAGGATAATGGGGAGAAAGAAAGAGAAAGAAGCTATTAGAAAAATGAAGATATATAAAAGGAATGGAATTATTATTGTTTTATGCGTAATTGTATGCGCAGTTTTATTGATAATCTGGAACAAAAGCGAAGGCGGATTCATAAATAAATATTTCAGTGATTTTGAAAATGTTCTTGATCAAGAAGGTGAAGTGAAAACAATCAGTAAGGCATCTTTAGAGAATGTTTTTGATATTTCTGAATTATCAACAGCGGATTATATTTACAATGGCATTGCAAAAGTATACAAGGAAGATGGTACAACTGTAAAATATTATGTAGCATATGAAGGGAAGGTAAAGGCAGGAATTGATTTTGATAAAATTGTTTTTGATATTGATGAGGAGAAGAAAATTATTACAATTACAGTTCCGGACATTCGATTTACTGAGATAACAGTTAATCCCGGTACGCTGGAATACATATTTAAAGATAAGAAAAGCGAGACAGAAACGGTACATCAGGAAGCGTTTAAAATATGCAAAGAAGATCTGACGGAGAGAGTAGATAAAGAAAAAGAATTAGTGGATTCTGCGAAGAAAAATTCTATTGCTGTTGTCGAGGCGCTTGTTACCCCCTGGGTGGAGCAGATGGATAAAGAATATAAAGTTAAGATTCAGTAAGGGAGAGTACTGCAAATGAGGAAAAAAACAGTTTTATTGATATTGATATGTATAATTGACGTTTTTTTGTGTTCTTGTTCAGCCCAAGAAGAAAGTCATAAGAAAGCAGAAGATAAACTGGAAGAAAATATTGAGGAGTACCCGGATATCACGCATATCAGGTCGATCTGTGAGCTTGCAACACTGGAGTGTTATTATCACAATGTGGCAAAATCAACTAAGGAAAAGGGAAAAGGACTATTAAATATAGGTGAGAAAGAACGTACATTTTGGATTGAATATAGTGGGACTGCTAAGCTTGGGATTGATGTCTCAGAAGTAGAAATGGAAATTAAAGGTAAACAAATTGAGATAACAATTCCTAAAGCAAAGTTGCTTGGTTTGGCGGACTATTCATTTGAAGAAGACAATTACATTTCATCCGATGATGGGATCAACAAAAATCCCATTACAGCGGAGAACCAAACACAGGCAATAGCAATCGCAGAAGCAGATATAAAGCAGATGTTTGAAAATGATAATACCCTGCTTATGCGGGCTCAAGACAATGCAAAAAAGCTTATAGAAAATTATATTGAGCAGTTAAGTCAATTGTCGGAAACTGATTATCAGATTAAATGGCGTTATAAATAAAACTTATTATTTCATAATTACGCCCGTGGGAAGAAGTAGAATGATTTGAAAGGTAACCGCAAATTTAGAGATACGGAGGAAGAAATATGAGCAGGGCATTAACGGAGCAGAAAGTATTAAAAAAATTGGGTATAGAAGATTTTCGTCATCTCACAAAGGACAAGGTTATTACCATGGCCTCAATGTTGGATAAAATGGACCCAGAGGTTGCGAAAAAAGCGATTGAACAATTTCCCCAGTTTTCGAATACCATGAAAGAAATACTACATGATTATAAGGATTCCTTGGATAAAGCGCTTGAGGATAATAGCGAAAGTGTTGGCTCTTATTATTCGTCCTGTGATGTGATAATCAGTTCTTTACAAAAGGAATTGGATAAAGAAGAACTTTCATTTGAGGAAAAGAAGTATATTATAGACAAAATGATAGAGGTTAATAAGATGAAGGGGGATAAAGATTCCGAAAATAAAAAGTTTATTGCCACAATGGGATTAATTGGCGGTATTGCAGTTTGTGTGGTTGCAAGTATTTTGACAGGAGCCCTTGGTGGAGACACAAAAATTGAAATGAATGATAATAATAAATTTGTTTAAATTAACGTTTAGCTGGGTTACAGAGATCAATATAAAACCCGGATAGAATCGAATTCTACGTCGCCACGTTCGATAAAGTGTTCGCGAATTGGCTCCTTTAGAATTTGATTCTATCCGGGTTTTAAGTTATTGGCAGACGTAAAACCAGCTAATGACTCCACTATAGTCGTCTAATCCACTGTCTGGTCGTCCGTCAAATAGTGGACCATTTCACCTTAGTGGAGTTACCAGTTGGGCTTTGCGTCATTCGACAACCCAGCTCAGATGAAAAGAAATCCTTGAGGAAACAATTCGCGAACGCTTTATCGAGCGTGCTGACGTAGGATTTATCTTAATCTGAGCGGAAGTCTTGAATATGGATACCCAACTAAACGTTAATTTGACCACTAGCTTGCAGTATTAGTATTCGCTTTTTTTCTCATTTCGTGTATAATAGAAGATAGTATTGCGGGAGAGAAGAGAGGGAGTTGAAATGCAAAGGATATTAGTAGTAGATGACGCGGAGTTAAACCGTGAATTGCTGCGTAATATACTGGACGATGAATATATTATTGAAATGGCGGAAGACGGGGAGCAGGCGCTTGATAAGTTTTGGGAATATCAAGATGACCTGGGAGCAGTTTTACTGGATCTTCATATGCCGAATATGGATGGATTTGCAGTTATCACAGAGCTGAAGGAAGAGGGGTGGCTTAAGAAAATTCCGGTGCTTATTATAAGCACTGAGCTTGCAGCAGAGGTTGAGAGTCAATGTCTTGAGCTTGGAGTAGCAGATTTTATTCGCAAGCCATTCGTAAGTTCAATTGTCAGAAACCGGGTCAGAAATACCATAGAACTGTTTGACAGTAAGAAACACCTTGAACAGACGATAGAGGAACAGAAGGAGGCGCTGGAAAAGAGAGACCGCATTATTCAGATGCAGGCAGAAAAACTGCAGGAGGCGGAGCCGTTTAATCGAATGATGATGGAATACAGTTCGGCAATCATGGAAGTGGAGACAAGACTCAGGGTGCTGAATGAAGAATTTTCACTGGAATATAACCGAAATCCTTTTGAGTCGATTAAGAGCAGATTAAAATCACCGGCAAGTATTTACGAAAAAATGGCACGGAAGGGATGCCCGGTTACCGTGGAAAGTATCAGAGAGAATTTGAAGGATGTAGCAGGACTGCGGGTTATTTGTTCTTTTCCGGATGACATTTACCGATTGGCCGAACTACTGATAAAGCAGGATAATATTACTCTGCTTGGAAAGAAGGATTATATCAAAAGTCCGAAATCGAATGGATACAGGAGTCTTCATCTTATTTTAAATGTACCGATCTTCCTGTCAAATGAAAAGAAATATATGAAGGTTGAAGTTCAGTTTCGTACTATTGCCATGGATTTCTGGGCAAGTCTGGAACATAAGCTGAAATACAAGAAGGATATTGATAATACTGAGGAGATTGTGGGACAGTTAAAGGCCTGTGCTGATTCCATCGGGGCATTGGATTATCAGATGCAGGAGATCAGAGACAAGATTGACAGTTCACGAGAGAGTAAACCAAAAGGAAAATAAAGATTCCAGAAAGCGGGAAAAGGAAAATGATTATTGATTTTACAGCTATGGAGAAAAAAGTCCTCCATGAGTTTAAGGGCGGAAACAAAGATTTTGCAGCACAGATGCACGTGGATGAGCTGGGTAAAATTATGAAAGGCACCTTGGAGCCGGGAGCATCCATTGGAATGCATACTCATGACACCAGCAGTGAGATTATATATATATTAAGTGGGACGGCTTCTATCTTATATGATGACGGAATAGAAGAGGTAAGCGCCGGAGGCTGTCATTATTGCCCCAAAGGGCATAGTCATTCAATGCGTAATCTTTCAGATGAAGATTTATTATTCTTTGCAGTGGTGCCGGAGCAGTAGTGACAGAACAATAGTGCTGGAGTAGTAATACAGCTACAGCGAGAAAACAAAGTTATGTAAACCTATATAGGAGGAAACGGTATTGCAGCGCCTGAATCAGGATATCAAAACCGGACAATTGAATCATGTCTATCTTCTTTATGGGGAAGAGGCGTATTTGCGCAAGCAGTACAAAGACAGACTTAAGGAAGCCATAATAGGTGATGACACCATGAATTATCACTATTATGAAGGGAAAAGTATTTCTGTCGGAGAGATCATTGACCAGGCGGAAACCATGCCTTTTTTCGCAGATAAAAGGCTGATTGTTCTTGAAAACAGCGGATTATTTAAGGGCGGAGGAGAAGAACTGGCAGAATATTTGAAGACCCCGGCAGAGACAGTGTATTTCCTCTTCGTAGACGCAGAAGTGGATAAGCGCAGTAAACTTTACAAAGCAGTTTCGGCAAAGGGATGTGCGGTGGAATTCGGTATACAGGATGAAGCCACATTAAAACGCTGGATTCTTGGGATGGTGAAAAAGGAAAATAAAAAGATTTCCGAGGCTGCCCTTAATTACCTGTTGGAGATGACAGGCACGGATATGGAGAATATACGAAGGGAGACAGAAAAACTGTTTTCGTATTGTCTGGACAAGGAGGCTATCACAGAAAGAGATATCGAGCAGATATGTACCAGACGGATTTCCAGTCATATTTTTGAAATGATTAACGCCATTGCCGATAGAAGACAGAAAAAGGCACTGGAATTATACTATGAGCTGTTGGCGCTGAAAGAACCGCCTATGCGGATATTGGTTCTGATTACCAGACAGTTTAATCTTCTTTTGCAGGTAAAAGAGCTTGCAGGAAAAGGATATCAGGGCAGGACAATCGGCGAAAAGGTGGGACTGCCGGGATTCATAGCCGGGAAATACGTAACTCAGGCTTCCCGGTTTAAAAAAGAAGAACTGCGGGAAACCGTGGAGGCCTGCGTGGAGGCGGAAGAGGCCATCAAGACAGGCAGACTGAATGATAACATGAGTGTAGAGCTTTTGATCATTAAGTATAGCAGTAATATGAAAGGAAGGAAATAAGAAATGAGCATGATCGATGAAGTAAGAAGTCAAATGATGGAGGCCATGAAAAACAAGGATAAGCCCAGGAAGGACGCATTGTCCATGCTGCTTTCAGCGCTGAAGAACAAGGCAATTGATAAGCGTGAAGATCTCACGGAAGCAGAAGAGTTTGAGGTAGTCAAAAAGGAAATGAAGCAGACAAAGGAGACCATGGAGCTTGCCCCTGCAGACCGCGAGGATATTAAAGAAGCCTGCCGTGTGAGACTTAGTGTATATCAGGAATTTGCGCCGGAGGAGATGAGCGAGGAGGCCATCCGCGCAGCGGTTACCGAAGTACTTGGCAGTCTTGGAATTACAGAACCTTCCGGCAAGGATAAGGGAAAAGTCATGAAGGAACTGATGCCCAAAGTAAAAGGTAAGGCTGATGGCGGACTGGTTAATAAAATCGTAGGAGAAATGCTTAGCTGAAGATGAAAAGTGCATTAACGACACTGTGCTATATTGAAAAGGATGATCAGTACCTGATGCTGCACAGGGTTTTCAAGAAAAATGATGTAAATAAGGATAAATGGATTGGCGTGGGCGGGCACTTTGAAGCAGGGGAAAGCCCTGAGGAATGCCTGCTCCGCGAAGTGAGGGAAGAGACCGGATTGACCCTGACAAGCTGGAGGTTTCGGGGAATTGTAACTTTTTGTTATAAGGAGGATCCGGCAGAATATATGTGTTTATACACCGCAGACGGATATGAGGGAACTCTTACAAGCTGCGAGGAAGGTGTTTTGGAGTGGGTGGCAAAGGAGCGGATCAGAGAGCTGGATCTTTGGAAAGGCGATCTGCTGTTTTTTGATCTCATTGAGAAGGATGTCCCTTTCTTCTCCATGAAGCTTTGTTATCACGAGGATGGCACTTTGTATCAGGCAGTTCTTGATGGAAAGGAACTGGAAATTTCTGACTAAGATTTGGTATACGATTTATTGAAAACAGTGATGTATGACATTAAGGAGGCAGCAACAGCGCTGCTTCTTTTTTTGTATTACAAAGTAAGAAATGATGCAAAAATGATGCAATTTTGATGCAAGTATGATGCATGGTGAGTTTATAATAATCCCTGTCAAAGCAAGGAGGGGAAAGGTATGGACGGAAATGAATAGAAGGATAATAGTATTTGTGGTTAGTCTTTTGATATTGTGCAGTATGGCATGGACCGGATGCGGCATACAGGAGAATCATAGGACGGATACTGATAGGAATGAAGCGGAAATAGCGAATACAGAAATCGATACAGATAGAAATGAAAAAAATGGGTCGGTTATTGTTGATTTTCTCCCATCTCCGTTTTCCTACAGTGAACAGAAAGTAGGGAATGACACCATCGTCTGCATCGGCAGCCTGACACTTACTCTTCCGAAGGGTTGGCAGATAGAGGCCAGGCAGGAGGATGGGATGACACAATATGTTTTGGTAGATGTCCATTCTCAATGTGAAAATGAGGAAATAAAAGGACATAAAGAAGGCTACGAGCATGAGATCATGATCACACCCTATGAAATTCCACGGATGCCGGAAGATACGCTGCAGTTGGCAGCAGCAATGAAAGAGCATTTTACGGTTCCTGTTATGTATGGTCTCAAGGGTATGGGAAAGACTGAAGAGATAAAAGGAGGTTGGATGTATGGGAAAAACCGTGATACAGAGGAAAGAAAGTATTTTCTTTTTTCGGGGGAAATTCTGTCAGAGGAGAGTTCCGGGGGAAGAGAATTATTTTATATCAGTGAAAACACTAATACTGACTATCGGAATGAGGTGGAAAGTTTTGCAGAGTTTTTGGACAACGAGTTAGTATGGATAGGTGACGAACCAATAGCAGATTGCCGTAGTTCGAAAATGGAATACTATTATTCGTTTAACAGGCAGGTTGGGGGTTCCTTATTTGCTGTGATGGAAAGGTCAGATTCAAGCCAGGAGAGAGACGGAGCAATTACGGTTTACCAACAGGGAAATTATGATACACCTATTGCGTCTTTGTCACCACAGCAATTTTATCCGGATGAGATAAAGATTGTAGATATTGACAGGGATGGGAATGATGATTTTGTATGCAGATATTGGCTGTTAAATCCCCTGACTTCACTTTCTGATGTAGAAGACGAAAAGTTTGACGGATATTTGTGGTATGAAGAACAAAATACATTCCTTTACGCTGCCGGAGATGTAATGCTTGCCCGATATGGTGATTTGTGGGAGAGAAAGAATAATTTGGGTTCTCAAAGAGGAGCGGAGTTGATTCCGGAAGGTCTGATTGCATACCTGTCAGAGCATCTTATGGATGGTGAGGAGGAATTGCGGAATGCGATACTGCAGCTGGTATCGGAGCGTAAACTAACCATAGAAGAAGTACAAAAGTTTGCGGAAGATAGTGTTGATATAAAAAATGAGATGTTGAGCATTGTGATATCAGCAGACTGCTCCAGTATATGGCTTCAGGCAGATGCAGATAATGACGGCATAGAAGATATTTACCTTCGTGAGTTTCTGGGGGGAACAATGGGATATGTTTACTATTATCTTTTTACCGGCAGAGAGGATGGAAGTTATGAATTGACAGACGGGCTGAGAGAAGGGGGAAAGGAATTTTACTTCATTGACTGGGAAGGTAAAAATTATTTAGTGAAGATCACTTATGATTTTAGTAAAAAGGTTAATAACGGAATCTCAATAGAATGTTACGAAAACGGTATTTATCAGGGGGGAGACTGGCTTACCATTACACCAAAAGAAGGAGACGATTGCCGGGAAATTAATACTTCTTATTTGAAAGAGGGAAAATATCGGAATATAGAAGAAAAATTACTGGAATTCGCATGGGAATATCAGATAGAGGAACGGATAGGACCGGGAACGGCAGAGAACGTGTATGAAGAGGATGAATATATAAATAAAAATAAATATAATGAATATATGAGAAGAAGCTGTGATCTTGATAATGACGGGGAAGATGAAGATTATCAGCTGGAGTTTTTCCTGGTGAACAGTTACTATACGGTGAGTCATATTAAGTTTTACTCAGATGACGAAGAAATCAATACCGGTGTTAAGGGGATGTTGAATGAGGAAGATATAAACGGAATCCCGATGAATATGTGGATTGACAAGACAGAGTATGGGAATATGATATTTATTTTATACGAGGAAGGACTGTATGATTTTCATATTTGCGGTTGGTTGATGTCTGAGAACGGGGAGGAAAAAGTGATACAGGTAGATTGCAAGGCTCAAACGGAAGTGACAAAAAATGTCCTAAGCAAAGAAACAGGGTGGTAATTTAATAAATTGACTTATCTTTTGCCCATGATAAAATAAAGGATATAAAAAGCTGTACAGGAATGGAGAGTTCGGATATGATAACGATCCTGATCATAGAAGATGACAGACCGCTTAATGACGGTATTGCATTATCCTTAAATGAGTCAAAAACTCTTCAGGCGTATAACCTGAAAGAAGCGCGTGCTTTACTTAATGAAACGGTAGATTTGATTATTCTGGATATTAACCTCCCAGATGGAAGCGGGCTCGATTTTTGCAGGGAAATCCGCACTTTCAGCTCACTGCCTATTATTTTTCTCACGGCCAATGATATGGAGCTTGATATTGTGGCAGGACTGGCATCAGGAGCTGACGATTATATGACAAAGCCCTTTTCGCTGGCAGTACTCCGGGCGCGTATAGACGCTGTAATGAGACGGCATTTGCCGGCATTCGATGTATATGAACAGGGGGGTTTTTTCTTTGATTTTGGCAATATGATATTCAAGGCCGGGGAAACAGTAGTAAACTTAAGCAAGACAGAACAAAAACTGTTAAAGCTTTTGGTGTCCAATAAGGGGATCACGCTTTCCAGGGATAACCTGATTGACCGCATCTGGTCTGACGGGGCTGAGTTTGTGGAGGAAAATGCGCTCTCCGTGACGATAGGCCGGCTTCGCCAGAAGCTCAATGGAGCACCCATTAAGACTGTTTACGGAATCGGTTATGTCTGGGAAGTGTAGAAATATCCAATGGAAAATCCTGTTTAAAATTAAATGGTGTCATGGAGGATGGAAATGACCACAATCTATATAGTGTGCATTGTTCTGCTTAGCGTTGCGGTGATCGTGATGTATGTAAGGACATCAAGAACTTTGGATAGAATTGACAGAATGCTAGATCGGGCGATAGAGGATACCTTGACGGAAAATGAATTCTCCGAAGAAAAGTTATCTAAGATTGAAGCAAAGCTGTATCGATTTTTAAGTGTGGCGAAGCTGGACAAGCAGCAGGCGGCGAAGGAAAAGGATTCCATCAAAGAATTGATCAGTGATATTTCCCACCAGACCAAGACGCCGGTAGCAAATATCCTGCTGTATACACAGTTGTTGGAAGAACAGGGAAACTTAGGGGAGAAGGAGAGAGAACTTCTCCTTCGTATATCTTCCCAGACAGAGAAGCTGGATTTTCTAATTCAGTCCATGATCAAGCTTTCCAGGCTGGAAAACGGAATCATAACAGTAACCCCCAAAAAGGACAGCGTGGAGGATCTGCTTGGGGAGGTTGATTTTGGACCCGCAACAGCTAAGGGCATTTCCGTTTCCATGGAAAACACACCTGGCCTAACTGCAGTGTTTGACCGGAAATGGACAGCCGAGGCATTGGGGAATCTGGTGGACAACGCAGTGAAATATACATCGTCTGGCGGTCATGTCAGAGTAAGCTCCAAAGCCTATGAAATGTTTATCCGCATTGATGTGGCGGATAATGGTATGGGAATCGCATCAGATGAGATCACAAAAATATTTCAGCGGTTTTACCGCTCGCAGCAGGCAGCAGACGAAAAAGGTGTAGGAGTAGGACTTTATCTGACAAGAGAGATTCTACGCAAGCAGGGTGGATATATTAAGGTATCATCAAAGCACGGGCAGGGATCTGTATTTTCAGTTTTTCTTCCGAAATAGAAAATCTGTCAAAATTGTTAGAATTCAGAAAGAATTGAGAAAGAATCATTTGTTATCGTAGTGTATGTGAAAATCACATACACTATGTTTGTTTCACAGAGGAATGTTTTCCAGGGAAAAATATATTTCAGAGAGGTAAAAGCACATGGCTATTTTAAAAACATTGGATTTAAGGAAGTATTACGGAGCCGGTGATACTCAGGTCAAAGCACTTGATGGCGTAAATTTCAAAGTGGAGGAAGGGGAGTTTGTGGCTGTGGTAGGTACGTCTGGAAGCGGCAAGTCCACGCTCCTGCATATGATCGGCGGACTGGACCGTCCCACAAGCGGGAAGGTGGAAGTGGCAGGGAAAGATATTTTCACCCTGAAAGATGATGAACTGACGATTTTCAGAAGACGGAAGATCGGATTTATTTTTCAGAGTTATAATCTGGTTCCGGTGCTTAGTGTATATGAAAATATTGTCCTGCCCATCAGTCTTGACGGAAATAAAATTGATCAGGCGCATATAGGCAGCATCATTGAAACCTTGGGACTGCAGTCCAAGGTGGGTAACCTGCCGGGGCAGCTTTCCGGCGGGCAGCAGCAGAGAGTTGCTATTGCCAGGGCGCTGGCTTCAAAGCCGGCTATTATTTTGGCGGACGAACCTACGGGAAATCTGGACAGCAGTACCAGCCTGGATGTGATGGGGCTTTTAAAGGTGACCAGCGATAAATTTAAGCAGACCATGGTGATGATCACCCACAATGAGGAAATTGCCCAGATGGCGGATCGGATTATAAGGATTGAAGATGGAAGGATAGTGGGTGATGGAGATGTTTAAGGTGAATAGTAAAGCTGCGGTACGCAGACTGTCAGGGAAAAGCTTTGCCGCCGCAAAATCAAGAAATGTGATTGCTGTAATTGCCATTGCGCTTACAACGCTTTTGTTTACGGCGCTTTTTACCATCGGAAGCGGTATGGTCGAGAACATCCAGCGCCAAACCATGCGTCAGGCAGGGGGCGACGGAATGGGAGTGCTCAAATATATTACTGATGAAGAGTATAATAATGTCAAAGACCATAAGTTGATTGAGGAGATTTCTTATAACCGGATCCTGTGCGACGAGGTTTTAAATGAGGAGCTTTTAAAGCGTCATGGCGAGCTTTATTACATGGATGATGTGGGCATAAAACTGGGCTTTTGTGAGCCGGTGGGAGGACATAAACCTGTTGCCAAAAACGAGATCATGCTGGATACTAAAGCAATCAAGATGCTGGGAATGGAGCCAAAAGAGGGTTCTCCTGTCACCTTAAAGCTTTTGGTGCACGGAAAGGAAGTAGAGCGTGATTTTGTGCTTTCCGGATGGTGGGAAGCGGATCCTGTATTTAACGTGTCCATCATGGTGGCTTCAAGGGCGTATGTGGATGCACATATCGATGAATTGTACAATGATTATAATGACAGCAATGAACTGACAGGAGTGATCAACAGCTACATCATGTTCAAAAACTCTGTGGGGCTTGTAGATAAGCTTGACCGGGTGATCACGGAGAGCGGTTATTCTCCGGACGAAAATGATCCAAATTATATTGCTAATAATGTAAACTGGAGTTATCTTTCCACCAACCTCAATATGGACGCGGGAACTCTAACTGCGCTGGTGCTGGCGGTGCTCCTTATCATTTTCACCGGATATCTGATCATTTACAATATTTTTCAGATTTCGGTAATCCGGGATATCCGTTTTTATGGGCTGTTAAAGACCATTGGCACTACGGGGAAACAGATTAGGAGCATTATTCGTTATCAGGCGCTTCTTTTATCCTGCATTGGCATTCCCATTGGGCTGATTCTGGGATATTTGACAGGCTGCGGGTTGGTTCCGGTGATCATGGAATATAGCTATTATGCGTCTAATAACTATCAGATTTCAATAAAGCCTTTGGTATTCATAGGCAGTACTCTGTTTGCTTTCGTCACAGTGGGATTAAGTACAGCGAAGCCGGGGCGCATTGCAGCGCGGGTTTCACCGGTGGAGGCAGTGCGGTATACAGATAATGACCATACCAGTGTGAAAAGCAGGAGAGCAGGAAAGCGGGGGATGACAAGTAACTGTGCAGAGCATCAATACGCAAAAAGTAAGCAAAGAAAACCGCGAAAATCCGAATATGGTACAAAGATAACAGGAATGGCAGCGGCAAATATGGGGCGGAACCGGAAGCGTACGATTCTTGTCATTTTGTCTATGACGTTAAGTCTGGTGCTGTTTAACACCATTTATACTTTTTCTCTTGGGTTTGATATGGATAAATATTTAGGTAAGTTTGTGGATACGGATTTTCTGGCAGCTCATGCGGATTATTTTCGGTATAATTTTGCTGGAGCGGAAAATGAGACTTCAGAGAGTATGATAGAGAGCATTGAGCAGCAGCCCGGATTTGAACAAGGCGGGCGGATCTACGGGAACATCAGAGATAAGGAATGCTTCCGGATAGAATATGACGGGGAGGTATACGAAGGAAAAGATAATTTGGGAAATTATATCTGTGCCCTTTATGGAGCGGAGGATCTGCCGCTTGAGCGCCTTTGGGTGCTGGAAGGCGAGATTGATATGGAAAAGCTGAAGAGTGGAGATTATATCTTAGAGGGTGTGGATCTGGATGATCATGACAATCCCAAGTGGGATGTATGTTCTCATTTTGAAATTGGGGATAAGGTGACACTGCATAACTATAAAGGAGAATCCGAAGAGGCTGAGGAGCGGGAATACACCACCCGGGAATTTACGGTGATGGCGAAGGTGGCGATAAGAAATTATACCAATTCCTGCGGGGTCAGTTATGCATTTAATTTTTATCTTCCGGCGGAGGTTTATAAGGAGATGGCAGCAGTGCCCGGTGTCATGAACTATTCCTTTAATGTCCGTGACGAGGATGAGGAAGCAATGGAAGCTTTTCTGGCAAAGTATACGGAAGAGATAGAACCAGTCATGTCCTACAGCTCTAAAGGAAGCAGAAAAGGGGAATTTGAAGGGATGCGTAACATGATCATATTGGTAGGAGGCGCATTAAGCCTGGTGATCGGATTGATCGGTGTTCTTAACTTTGTTAATTCCATGCTGACCAGTATACTGACCAGACGAAGAGAATTCGCCATGCTGCAGTCAGTGGGGATGACCACTTCCCAGCTTCGAAAGATGCTGATGATGGAAGGATTGTATTATACGGCAGGCGCAGGGATCGTTTCACTGATTTTAGGAGTATTCTTTTCAAAAGTCATTATCCCGGGGCTGACAAGTGGATTTTGGTTTTTTACCTACCGGTTTACATTGACACCGCTCCTTATTACCATTCCGGTGCTTTTGGTGATTGGACTGGCACTTCCGGTGGTGGTGCTTGGGAGTGTGACAAAGCAGAGCGTGGTGGAACGGCTGCGGGAGATGGAGTAGGTGTTTGTTAGTGTTTTATAGTGATAAATTAACGTTTAGCAAAGGTACTGTTCCTAAATGTGATTTGAACTTCCTCAATTAAAACGATGCTTAGGCGATAAAATTTTTAGATAAAATCTAAGAATCCGCTCTCAGTAATGATATTAGTGCGCTGTTTTCAAACTTGCT
>CAMWJC010000050.1 GCA_947174495.1 uncultured Lachnospiraceae bacterium
TTGTAGTTTCCTCTAAATATTCCATATAAGTCTGTTTTCCATTCATAGAATTGTCCTCCTTAAGCAGGTGGTCAAGACTTATGGAATAGATTTCGCTCATTTTAATTACACTGATAATATCCGGATAAGACTTATTATTTTCCCAGTTAGAAATTGTCTGTCTGCTGACTCCAAGAGCATCGGCCGTCTGTTCTTGTGTTAACCCTTTCTCATTTCGTGCTTTTTTCAGCTTACTTCCTATTTCCATACGAATTCCCACCTTATATTATTAAGCATG
The DNA here is from genome assembly GCA_947174495.1 of uncultured Lachnospiraceae bacterium. Taxonomy (GTDB): domain Bacteria; phylum Bacillota; class Clostridia; order Lachnospirales; family Lachnospiraceae; genus Suilimivivens. Next base: position 278 of record CAMWJC010000050.1, read on the forward strand.
CTTCCATGGAAAGCATGCTTAATATACAAAATCTATGAATATATGTCTATCAATCCTCTTTGACAATTCCAAAAACTGTGTCAAAATTCTTTTACATGGCTAAGAAATCTTTTTGCCGACCGTATGGTCTTTCCTTCGTTCTAAAATCTTCCTCTCTTTTATTGTGCATCCTTGCCCAGCTCTTTGTCCAGGGCTTCATCCAACCACTCCACAAGCCTCAAATCCACTTTTCCCTTCTCCGCCATATCCTTCAATATCGCAATTGCCTTTTTCCTCGGGATTGGTTCTTTATACGGTCTGTCTGTTGCTACAAGCGCGTCATAGATATCCACCACCGTAAGAAGTCTTGTTTCCAGGTCGAGTTCATCGCCTTTCAGATGGTTCGGATAACCACTGCCATCCATATATTCATGATGGGCGCCAACCCACTTTGGAACCATGGAAAATCCTTTATAGAACTTCACTTTCTCTAAAATTCTGGAGGTCATGACCACATGGTTCTCCATTTCTTTGCGCTCCCGTACCGTCAACGTTCCGCTTCGGATATTCAGGCAGGTTACCTCCTCTTCTGTCAGATACGGAAGCACCGAGCCGTCCGCATCTACATGCTGTTTCCCGGAAAGCTCTTTTATGTGTTCGCAAGCCTTGTCATCCACGTAGCCGATCACATCGATTTCATGGATAAATTTAAGTTCTGACTCCAGATCCGCAATGAACTCCTCATATTCCTCCTGGGTAATTCTGCCCCGCAGCATATCAATCTCATACAGCGCCTTAAGCAGTAAAAACCGGTCATCGATCTTTTCAATCTCCTTACCCAGTCTGGTAGCCTTATTCATAATACTAAGCGGAACCACCATCTTTCCAATATCATGAATGATCGCAGCAAGCATCAATTGCTCTTTCCTCGCAGAATCAAATGTCTTTTCACATTTACCCTCTTTATGCAATTCTGTAATATAATCAGCCAGAAGGCTTGCATACTTTTCTACATTCCTCGTATGCAGGGCATTATATGGCGTCCGCTCCTCCAGCGCTGTTGTGAGCGCTTCCACAAAGGAATATATCTGTGTCTTAAGAGCTTCCACATAAGAAAGATTCGTAAGCTCAATTGCAGCTATAGACCCCAGCGCACGGATAATGATCTCATACTGTTCACCGAAAGCGATGACATTCCCCTCCTCATCCATAGCATTGATCAACTGCAATACCCCAATCAGCTCATTTTCATTATTTACAAGAGGTACTACCAATTGCGACTGCGTACGATATCCGGTCAGACTGTCATATTGCCTCGGACCTGAAAAATCAAACTGTCTGCTGGCATATACATCCGGTATATTCACAATCTCCCGATGAATTGCCGCATAAGAACACACATTTTCCTCACTCATAGGCACAGGCGGCAGATCAATAGGCTTCCCGTCCATTCCCCGGCTGACTCCCTGAGAAACTGTCTTCATAAATTTAAAAATCAATTCCTCATTCTCGTATAGATACAGGGTACTGGCATCACAGTGCGTAATCTCCATCCCATTATCCAGGATGGTCATAAGCAGACAATTTCTGTCTTTTTCTGTAGAAAGACGTATTCCAATATCCATTATCTTTTCATAGTCTTTGTATCGTAAATGCATCTTACCTCTCCTTCTCTTTTTCCAGCGGATATATACCATGTTGTTTCATATACTCCAACGATTCCTTCTGCGCTTCATAACCACTTACCTCCACCAGCACCGGTGCCTCTATCTGATATTGCCTAATAAGTTCATCGAATTCCTGCCAGTCCACCCGTCCGGCTCCCACTGCCAGATGCAGATCATTCTTTAAATCATTGTCATTAATATGCATATGTCGAATATAGGGGGCCAGTGTCTCGATCCACTCCCGTCCCGGGCAGCCCGAAATCACCGCATGAGCATAATCCAGACAAATTCCAAAATTCCTGATGCCCTTGCCCTGCATCTGCTCCGCCAGTCCTGCCAGAATATCCGGCGCTTCATCGAACATATTCTCCATATAGATCTGCTGTTTCGGATATTGGAGAGCTATTTCCGTAAAAAAATCGACATTTCTGTCACGCCAATTTTTCAGATACTGCGATGCACGGAATCCGGCAAGACGCCCCGTATGAAATACAACGCCTTTTAATCCCATGTGCTCCGCTATCTCCATAGACTGACGGACCCGCTGCATAGAAACATCTCTGATCAAAGGATCATCACTGTGTATGGTCACATCCAGAAACGCCCCATGCATCGTGTCTCCAGAAAAGTCAGTTCTGTACCTGCTATAATCTGCGATAACTTCCGCCTGTCTTTCCGGATTATCCATAACCTTTGCTATATAGAAATCATTATATTCAAATGCACATCCGTATTCTACTGCCAGATTGCACATCCGATTCATATCCGCCCTGTTGGGAACTAAATATAGCTTACTCATTTTCTTTCACTTCTCTCTTTACATTATCCACTTGATATACAAAAACACCATTGCTCTTTCCCTTAAGAGGAATCTCTCCAATTGGAGTTACCGTAACTCTATCCTTTACCGCTTCATAGACTTCACTACTTATCAGGATCTGCCCAGGCCGCGCATTGCTTTCCAATCTGGCTGCCGTGTTGACTGTATCTCCGATGGCCGTATAATCCATACGGAAATCACATCCAATATTCCCCACAACGGCATTGCCGCAGTTAACGCCAATCCCAAAAGATACACTCTTACCATATCTCTTATGGAATTTTTCTGCAATCACATCCGCCCCTGCCTGCATATCCCATGCGGTCGCAACTGCACGAAAGATATAATCATCCAGATCAAAGGGGGCATTGAAGACTGCCATCGTTGCATCTCCCACAAACTTATCAAGAGTTCCACCATTGTCAAAAATTGCCTTCGTGGTAAGTCCTAAATATTCATTTAAGATCTCTACCACTTCCTCTGGTTTTAGACTCTCCGACATGGTCGTGAATCCCCGGATATCCACAAACAGTACAGCAATATGACGGTTTTCTCCGCCGATCACCAGTTTAAAATCCTTGTCCTTACTGATCTTATCCACAACCTGGGGCGCCACATACTGTTTAAATACATTAATAACCCGATGCCTGCGCATGATTTCCGATAGATATCTGCGAACCATCTGTACCAGATAAATAACCCACAGACAGACCGGCAAAAGGATTGTCGGAACAATCCACCCTTTCACATACATTCCTCTTGCGAAAATAAGATCAAGGATAGTCAACACTGTTAAAAGCAATGCTGAATGCAGCAGTCTCAGCTTTTCGCTGTATACATAGAATAATCCGCACAAAAGCGCCGCCACAAGTGCATATACAAAGGGTGATACCGGAAGCTGTGTCCTACCTTCCAGTAAAGCTTCTATGATGTTGGCATGTATTTCCACCCCATACATTTGGCTGTTATGAGCAATAGCCGGCATATAGGAATCCTGCATTCCCACTGCATAGGCACCCACTAACACCACTGCATCCCGAAAAATCGCTGCATCCACAGTCCCGTCCAGTACATCCGCCATGGAGACTACACTGTATCCTCCTGCTTTGCCGGAATAGGCAAAATAAAACCGATTATTTCTTCCGTAAGTGTCTGGAAATACTGCTTTCTCTCCCCTGCTTTCCTGATAAACTTGGTATACCTGAGAAGAAAGACTGTACTTTCTCTCTCCTTCATGATCCAAATATGCCATTGCCTCACGCACATATCCATCCGCATCCACAAAGGTATTTGCAAAACCGCACAGGACCTTGTTTTTCAGGCTGTCATAAGGTTCTATCACATGATCCACATAATAAGGATTATAAATAACCTTTCCGTCTTCTCCTTTTTCAGGCCGCTCCTTAAAAGAAAAGCTCATGGCGGCAACAACGTTTCCCGCCTCCCCACAGACCTCGGCAAAATGATCATCCGCCTGCCTGTCCGCTGCCTCACTGTAAATCACATCGAATCCGATGACTGCCGGACGTGCATCACCTGTACCATTTAATAACGCTACCAGCTTCGCTGGAATTTCCCTGCTCCAAGTGTTAACAGGACCATATTGATCCAGCGTTTTGTCATCAATTCCTATGATATAGATTTTTTTGTTGGTAACAGTCTCCCTCTGGTTCAACCGGTCGGATATTCCCATGTCCCAAAAGCCCGCTGTACCAAAATACAAAAATGCCATAGATATCAGAATAACGGCGGCTGTAACCGCCGCCGCTTTCATTCCGCCCAGATGTTTCATAACCTTTTTTCTATTGTCCTTCCCAGGTCAAATATTATTATTTCCACTGTATTGTCGTATCAGCTTCAATCTTAGTTTCAAACTTGAAATCCCAGCCTCCACTCGCTGCAGGAGCAAGCAAGGGTGCTGAAACGGTCTCTCCGCGCTTTACTTCCTGAGTAGCAAATGTCTTACCATCATACTCAAAGGTTACCGTATAAGTCACTGCCTTGGGTGGAGTTACCGGTTCTTCATTGTCCGGCTTATTATTATCCGACTTATCATAGTCCTGCTCATTATTATTGCCAGAATCATCCGTATTTTCGCCCTGAGAACTATCTCCCTGCGCACTATCAGAACTTACGCTGCCTGTCGGTTCTGATACCTTGGGCTGTGCTTCTTCCTGAGTCTGTGGTTTCTGCTCAGGCTGATTTTCCGCCGTTTGCGTCGTTCCTGAATTCTTCTTTGTGTCTTTGTCTGTCTTCGCAGAAGTATTCTTCGCTGCGTCTGTCACATCTGTGTCTGCGTCCGCATCACTCTGTTTCAGATTCTCCTCCGGCTCAAGCTGCACTGTCTGCTCCGGTTCGCTCTCTTCAGGTTCTTCACTTATATCTGCTTCTTTATTAATCAATTCCTCCACATATTCCAATGTTACGCCTTCCATGGACTGTCCGCTCTCCAACAATTTCTTTAATGTTTGCAGCGCCTGCATGGGGAGTTCTTCATATACAATATCTCTGGGACTGTCCGCAGTTCCATCACCATATACAACCAGTTCACTGCCTGCCGGTACCAATACCTCTTCCCCGTAAGTTCCGTCCGGAAGAATTGGCATTACCTCAACCTTCCCCTGAAAACAACACATCTTTGTATTTTGGTTACCATTTTCGTCAGTAAATATTTCCGCTCGATATATCGTTCCACGAACCGCCATGACAGAGTTCGGTGTGGAAGTCTCATATTGTGAATCTTTGCTCAAAGGATTCTGGATTTCATTAGTAATAGCTCCCTGTTCCAGGCAAATCTTCGTTTTGGAATTTACGTCTGTTCCTTTTGCCTCAATGGAAAAGATCGTATCAGCTTCCGCCATCACATACTTATCATCATCCAGCTTCATACGCATGCTGCTGTCCTGCCCTATGCTGACACGGTCTCCAGATTCCAGATACAGGTTTTCCGCCGCATTCATGGAACCCACACTCTCCCGCTCGATCACAGCGGTTCCTTCCACTTCATAGACCAGTATGGAACGGAATGCTTCTTCCTTATTTACTAAAAGTACGATCACCGCCGCAGCAATCACGGCCACAGCAGCACAAATGCCAATTATGATCTTCTTATCTGCTATCTGCTTCTGCATAATTATCCTCGCCCCTTTTTCGGCTCAATGCTTTCATTGTTCTAACGTTTCGTAAATGTGTAGTCTCCATCTGCTTTTACATAAAAAGTGCTTCCGCCCAAATAGACTGATTTATCACCGCTAACTTGCCATTTTCCTTCTGCCAGTTTATAAGGAGTGCCTGCTTTCAGCGAGTAGATTCCGCTCTCTGAAATGATATTATTTGCTGGGTCCTTGGATACGTTAATACTGCAAGTCATCTCATTGCCTGCTTTATCCTTTGCCTTAATCACACAAGATGTGCCATTTGCGCTCACCTGATAGCTTCCATCTGATGCAGGAGTTACAGGTTTCCCATTCACTGTGACGCTTTCTAAATCGATGTTATCCTCCACCTTAAATTGTGTTCCCTCCGGATAAGACTTTCCATCCTCTACTCCGGTCACCACTGGCATTTGGGTATCCACCACAATTCCTCCGGATCGTGCATAAACGGTCTGCCCATTTGCCTCTGCTTTTACGTATAAAACATAGTGCGCATCGCCCCCAAATGAAGGTAGTTCATCTTGCCATGTCATGTAGCTCATCCACCCCTCATCTTTAGCCACAGCATCGGCATAGACTTGCTCTAAACAATAAGAAAGTGAAGCTGCTTGACTCGCAGAACATTCAAACGCCTGATCAACTTTATTAACATATTTAAACTCAACCTTACCACCCAAATCATAAGTGTAGAGCTCTCTCTGCCACTTAATCTCAATCTTAGGTGCATCAATGCTCGCCGGAGCCACTATGTCCCCTGCTTCTGTGCCCCCTTCTTCCGACATGAGCGCAATGCCATCATTACCTGTATTCACTTCCTCATCGGCATACTCATCCTCGTCCACACTGATCTCATCGCTGGTATTCTCATCTTCAACTGCATCGGTTTCATCGCTGACATTTTCATCATCGACAATTCCAACATCCACATTATCTTCATCACCGGAATTTTCACCATTCAAGATGACTCCGTTATCAGAATCAGAATTCACCTCAATCTCCTGAACATCTTCCTGACTATCCTCTGCTGCTGCCATCATCGTACTCACCGGCATCATACAGCCAATCAGCACTGCCATACCCAATGCAGCTACACTCTTCCATTTCTTGTACATATTTATCGCCTCCAACTTTCACACTTGAAACATAAGTTGATCCTGTTACAAACATATACTACTAATGTATATCGGCCTTTCTACCCTATTATATTACACATAATACATAAATTAATCAATATCACTAATGTTCAAAAGACCATTTTTTAAAGCATGTTTTCTAGTGCATCTCTTCCAAAAAGGCAGGCAAATATCTCCTGATTCTCAATATGAATACAACATCTGCGCTGTGCTCTTCCCTATTTCCAGCCAATATACCTCTGAACGCAGCCTACGATAGCCATCGCGCCAACCGATAGAAGTATCCTCATCCCATATACTGTATTTTACCGTATAATACAAGAATCCATCCACATAATACAGATCCTCATATTCTATCAAGTCGACTTCCTCATCCTCCCATTTTGTGAAATAACCACCCAGATCCATGGCAACCCTGACAACTTTGCCGGAATCGCCTGATATTGCATAAATGTTCGTTCTTTTCTCTTCATCATCGTATAAAGTCTGCTCACACAAAACGCCTTTATTGGCAGAGTTATAACACCGCGTTAAATACATTTGTCGGTCATACGATCGCAGTATGCTTTGGTGAAACTCAGAGGGACGGCATGTACTCGCCTCCATATCCCATACTGTTGTATCATATCCTTCACCTGGAACTGCCAACGGCAGTTCACTACTTGGAAAATAAACCAACGTGTTTCCATTATCGTGGCTAATATAAAAGGTATCACCTTCCGTCGCTACTGCCTTATAATCCGTACCATCAAGTTTGATGCTGATCAGTTTTCCGCCCTGAAACACAGAGGCAGATCCATCATAACCGCCAAAAATAAGATAAATCCTATCTCCGTCTACCTCTACATCTACTATGGTTTCATTATAACTGCGCGGGTCTTTATTTCTATCTGATGTAAGTGCTATAATTTCACTCTGTTCGCCCTCCAAGGAAACCGCATACAATCTGTCAATAACGCTATCCTCTATTTCCCGCTTCACAAAGTAAAGCCAACCGTCCTGATATGCCCAAAAATGAGTATGGAAGTCATCGGTATCCAAAAATATCGTTTTCTTTTCTCCTGTTTTATAATTCAGAGCATAATAACCGGTGCCATCCTGTTCCCGCATCTTCAAAATGATAATATTTTTTTCTCTATCAATGGCAAGAATCTCTCCATCTCCATAGTTGATCCGGTCATTTCCCTGCATGTCAACGGAGTACAACTGCCTATCCACACTTCCGTCCGTCATGTAAAACCTGCCATTGATAAGATATATATCACCATATCCTTCATCAGTAAACAACTCCGTCTCTTTTCCGTCTGAATCAATACAGACAATTTCCTTTTGAGTTCCGGGAATGAAGTCATAATTTGCCCACAGTGCCGTTTCCTCATAGGAATCTTCATGATACTTTCTGTAATACACCTTGCCATCCTGATAAGCATAAATATTGTTTGTATCCTTCAGCCCCTCTATAAGTGACAAATCATCTACGTACTGTACCGTTACTGCCTCGTCACTATATTCTATATCTTCTGTAATATATGCTGTAATGACATCGTCAGTCTCCAACTGTTCTGGTTCCTGTTCATCCGCTGCGATTGTAACATCTTCTTTTACCGTGTCATCCGCTTTCTCTTCTTCTGGCAAATCTTCTGTTGTTGCTTCATCTTCCTTGATTGTGTTTTCCGACTCTGCCAAATCTTCCATTCTCTGTTCCGACATGGTTTCATAATCCGTATCCGCCTGCTTTCCGCAAGCTGCTAAACAAAGGCCAAGCAATGCTATAAAGATGATTTGTATATTCAGCTTTCTTTGTTTCATTACTAACTGATGCCTCCTTTTCAAAATCTCTTACGAAATCCGTATAATCTGCTCATATAGAAGAATTTCTTCCGCACTTACATTCTTATTATCATGATAGTGTCCAAAAAACCACCTTTTAAAGCGTACTTTCTGGCGTATCTCTTCAAAATAGGTTGTTAAAATATCCGGCTTATACATGCCCTGGCTAAACAGCGCAAGGGTACTGGAGGCACAGCAATGAGACACAATGAAATCTACCGTGTTTTTATGCGCTTCCAGATTCTTCCGTCCTTCTTCCAGCTCTTCTGCTGACGGCAGCTCCCGCTCCCACCAGCTTAAATGATTAATTCGGTAAGGCTTCCAGCCTTTATCCAATATCTTTTTCTTTCTCTTAAAGTCCGGATCATCCAATTCCAGAATTCCTCCATCAATATCATGACTGGCTGCCCCGCCAAAGGTAAATATCTTCTTACCGTCAATGATAAACACCTGACCTCTCATAAGATGAATGACCGAGTCCCTGATTTTATGCACCTTACCTCCATGCCACTCCTCCACCGGATAATCATATAGCCGGTCAAAGTTCTCATGGTTTCCATCCACGAACAATGTTGTGAAGGACTTACTTTCAAGCCAGTCCAGCCACCACTTCTCGGTGTTACTCTCTGTATCCTTGTCCCACACGCCGCCAAAATCACCACAAATTATAACATAGTCATCCTTGGTCATTTCGCTCTGTTCCGGAAATATGCTTTTATTAAATCGTTCAAAGTTACTGTGGCAGTCGCCGGTTATGTAGATCATGATTCTCCTTTCAATTGCTTATACAATTCTTCCATTGCCAGCTCACTATCGCATTCAATATCCGGATAAACCAATTTATCCGTACATTCTTTATCCGCCCGATAAAAACGTTTTGTGGAAATCTGCATATATAATTCCGAGTTTGGCAATTTGAAAATTACGATTTCTCCGCAGCCATTGGGATTATTCCCCGGTGCTTCTCCTATGATCGTACCCAGCTTATTATCCTTCACATACTCTGCAAACATCATGGCAGAGCTGAATGTTCCTGCTGATGTCAGGAGATACAAATTTCCATTGAAAAGTAAATCCTCATATCTTGGATTTTCAGAAACACCACTGCCAAGGCTCAGATAAAGAAAGCCTAATCTCCACCCCATTGAAGCAATTTTGTAACTGTCAATATCCAAATACTTGAAAAATTCAGACACCACCTGATCGTTTCCACCGCCGTTAGACCTCAGATCAACTGCAACATTATTAATTTTTTCCGCCTTTACCTTTTCAAACATCTCCCTCACACAGTTAATATACTCGCCATTATAGGTACACTCGTCAAGATATAAGATTGCAACGCCTTTTTCCGTATCAATCTCATAGCTTACAAAGCTTTCTTCGTCCGTTTGGGACTCATCAATGTTATTAAATTCGAGATACTCATCCCAAGTAACAAAATCGTCCAGATAGCATATTTCTTCTCTTGTCTGTCCATCTGCTGAAATTAATGTATATTCTATGCCATCCTTTATGTCAAAGCCCAAATAATCAAGTCCTGCCACAGTAGCAATATCATCAGACAACCATTCATATTGCCACGAGGCCACCTCAAAACTGTAATATTCACTTTTTTGTTCCAGAAGATCTTCAATGGATATGCCATTAACCGCATTGATTTCATACCCCTCATTTGCCCATTTTCGATAGTACTTCATAACTTTTCTATCACTATAATTGCCACGGACAAATGTGTGCCCATCACTTAAAATCGAAAAGATGGATTCTATCTCTCTAGCCAACTCATTAACACTTATGTCATCGCATTTCTCCAGCCGGTCTTTTACATTCTCATATTGACGGCTTATGTTTTCAGGAACCCTGCTATAGAAATCCGGATAAAGCTTTCTCAGATATTTCATTGCGTATTCCAAATCCTCGACTGCTTCCTCCGCACTTATCTGATCATCATATGACCTTGAATAAAAATCCACGTTTGCCCGAAACCAAATCCCATTCCAATATGGATTACAATAACTCCCTGCTAATAATACAAATACTGTAAGTGCTGCAAAAATCCCCACAATTATCTTTGCTGTTTTTCCTTTCTTGCTTTTCAGAAAAAAGAAAACTGTAACTGCCAATACTATAAATGAAACTGCCGCACACACAAACTCCGGTATATTACAATTCAACCAAAAAAGATTTAACGGTATCAGCATAGCAGCGGCTATATCCAATAAAATACATAAAATAATATGTTTCTTTTTCATTTCAAGACTCCTTAAGGTATTCCTGCACCTTTTTAAATTATATCTTCACTCCCTCATGCCGCAGCAGCCATTCCTTCTTTTCAATCCCTCCTGCATAACCGGTCAGAGAGCCGTCTGCCCCCAACACCCGATGGCATGGAATAAGAATGGATATGGGATTATGTCCTACCGCGCCTCCGACAGCCTGTGCCGACATGGTCTTTCTTCCCATTTTCCGGGCCATCTGTCTTGCAATTTCCCCATATGTGATTGTCTCACCATAAGGAATTCCACAGAGAATTTTCCATATCTCCTGCCTGAAATCTCCTCCTACAGGTGCCAGCATAAGCTGTGACCGCTCCGGCTTTTTCCCTGCAAAATATGCATCCAGCCATTCTTCTGTTTCCTGAAGAACAGAAAGCTTACTTCCCGGTCTCCACTTCTCCTTTATTCCATTCCCAAAATACTTTTGACCTTCAAACCATGCCCCGACCAAATTTTCTTTGTCGCTTACTAAAATCATTTTTCCAATCGGAGAATCATATTCACTTCCATAATACATGCAAAAATCCTTTCCCTTTCAACTTCTCCAAACGATATCAGTTTTCTCTCTAAATTCTCTTAATTGCTTACCATTTCCCCAGCCTTCCAGCTTTCGGACGGTGCGCAATTCCATGTAATATCTGTTCCGTCACTATACGCGACGATACTTCCCTGCTCGTCGGTCCGAAACACACGAATGCCTTCTCTTCGGAGCAGATTCAAAACCACCGCATGGGGATGTCCATAGTCATTTTCTTTCCCGCAGCTTATCACTGCATATGCAGGAGCAGCTGTATGTAAAAACTCCTCCGAAGTAGAGGAACTGCTTCCGTGATGCCCCACCTTAAGCACATCCGCTTTCAGTTCCAGTCCACTCCTTAACATTTCTTCTTCTGACTCTTCCTGCGCATCCCCTACAAACAAGAAACTGTTTTGCCCATACACAAGCCGAATTCCTATGGAATAATTATTTTCTTTTTCATAAGATTCCTTTTCAGGCGCCAATATAGTAAAAACTGCATCTCCCAACTGATAGGTATCTCCTACTTTGGGCAATGTATTATGATAATTCTTTGCCTCTATGGCATCAAACAATTCCTCTCTGGATCTGGTATCCTTCTCATACTCCGGAACTAAGATCACCCCACATTCAAATTTGGTGATCACCACATCCATTCCGCCTATATGATCCGCATCCAAATGGGTTCCAATCAAGTAATCCAGTTTGTCCACATTCTGTTTTAAGAGGTATGCCCAGACCGCACTTCCCTTCGTGTAGTCTCCGGCATCAATCAACATCGCATGCTCCCCACACTTTATGAGTGTGGCATCTCCCTGTCCCACATCAATATAGTGTACCTCCAGCGTATCTGCCTGTGCAGCCGAATCTACACTTTCTTTTACTCCTCCATCCGGATTCGGTGTTCTGCCTTCCTTCACAAACCAAAAAACTGCAAATAACAAAATCAGCAGCACAACGAATATCACGCTGGCTCCGTATCCTCTTCTTATCCTTCTTCCGGCTTTTCGCTCAGACTTTCTTCTCTCCACGGCTTTCTTCCCCAAGTTCCACCTGTACCCATCTCGGATGCAATTCCTTCTCTTGTCCGCACACACACATGCTATAACCCATAAGTTCCCGATTCTCTTCAAAATAGGCTATATGCTTCTCCCCCGCATTCAGGATCGCCTGATTCTTCCAATCGATTCCAAAACTGTCCAGACCCTCTCGCATTCCTTTTCCGGTGAATTTGATATAGCTCTCCCGGATGCTCCAGATCCGGAAGAACCACTCCTTCCTCTCCTTTTCATCCAAGCCAGCAAGAATTCGATTGTCCTCCTCAGGAAAAAAACGCTGGGCTAATCCGGCTTTTACCTCCTGATGTTTCTGCACATCAACACCAACCTCACGATCCGCAACCACGCAGCACACATATTCCCCGGAATGAGATAAATTAAAATGAATTCCGGGATAATCTACAAGATAAGGCTTCCCCCATTGCCCACATTCGGTTTGGAACGGAGGTGTATTTTCAGTCGGATAGTTTAAATACTTACATAATCCCGCATGAAGCAGGACTCCTGCCGCCAGAGAGCGGGCCTTTGCTTCCTTATTCTTTTTACCTATGATATCCTGCCGCCGCTTCTCGTCAATCTGATCTTTATGTGCAAAAAAGGTGCCTTCCTCAAGAAAGGGAAACACCTTTGCATAATATACAGTAATCATATTCATTCCTACTTTAACGGATTTTTATAGAATTCTTCAAACTCCATATAACCATCTTTATTTAACTGTTCTTTCTGGAACTTTTTGTTCTTGTTCATTCGAACCACCAGAACCTGTTTTCCCTCACTGCGCGCCTCCTGGGCCTTTGCAATCACTCTGCAAAGCTCCTCGCCGGGAAGTCCTTTTTCCAAAAGATAAGCCACCTTTTCCGGCTGGGAAGGCACCTGAAAACCACTTTCCATCAATAACAAAATAATACGCTCAAATCCAATGGAAAATCCACATGCAGGAACATCGTTTCCAGTAAATTTACCTACCATCTTATCATATCTGCCTCCGCCACCGCAGCTGCCGCCGAACTGAGGCATTGCAACCTCAAAAATAGTTCCTGTATAATAGGACATCCCTCTCACCAGTGTGGGATCAAATACCAGTTCAAACTGGGAAGCCTTTGTTGCACGGACACTGTCCATAATCTCCTGAAGGTTTATCCGTATCTCTTCATCCAGATAATCTCCTAATGTATCTGCCAGATAAGAAAGACCGTCCGATGCTCCTTCCATTCCCTTAAACAATGATAAATACTTTTCAACGCTTTCGTCGGCATATCCGGATTCCAAAAGCTCCGCCTCTACGCCGTCAAGTCCGATCTTGTCCATTTTATCCAATGTAATAAACACATTGTCATAGGACTCCTCGGGAAATCCGCTGTAAGCAGCCATTGCCTTTAAAATTCTGCGCTCATTGATCCTGATCTGGAAATCCTTAAAGCCGAGCCGTCCCAGCGTTGTTGTTGTTGCAAGAATCAGTTCAATTTCAGCCAAATTGGAGGGTTCTCCCAAAATATCAATATCACACTGCATAAACTGACGGTAACGCCCCCTCTGCGGTCTGTCCGCACGCCACACATTTCCCATTTGAAGTGCTTTAAAGGGTGTGGGAAGCTCATTTGCATGGTTGGAGTAATAGCGAACCAGCGGGACTGTCAAATCATAACGAAGCCCGCCATCTACCAGGTCATTTTCACTTTCCGCCGTCTCCAGCTTCAGTTTTTCTCCTCTTTTCAAAATTTTAAAAATCAGTTTCTCATTTTCTCCCCCCTGCTTATTGCTGAGATTTTCAATATTTTCAACACAGGGGGTTTCTATGGATGTAAAACCGAATTTGCCATAGGTTTCCTTGATCACACCAATCACATAATCGCGGATCTGCATCTCCATCGGGAGAATATCTTTCATGCCGGTGACCGGCTTTTTGGAAAGTGCCATAATATCTGCTCCTATCTGAATAAAATCTTATCATCTGCTTAAATACAGTATGTTGCAATTTTACACTTTTTCTACCTACATTGCAAGTTTCCTAAAGTAAAAAATCACCCCCAAGGGGCTCCATGTGGCTCCTTGGGGCTCCTTAGGGGCTACTTATGTTTCGTATCATATCCGATTCACCCTTGCACTTATACTTTTTCTATATTATAATGTACAAGGTTTATACACAGGAGGAACACTATGTCTTTTGAATTTATAAAAAAACTTCCAACCCCCGATGAGATTCGGGAGCAGATTCCTTTTCCTGCGGAGCTGGCACGTCTAAAAGTACAGAGAGATCAGGAAATCCGTGATGTGATCACTGGAAAGAGTAACAAATTTCTGGTCATTATCGGCCCCTGCTCCGCCGATAATGAGGATGCGGTATGCGAATATGTATCCCGTCTTTCAAAAGTAAATGAAAAGGTAAAGGATAAGCTGATTCTGATACCCAGAATTTATACCAACAAGCCCAGAACCACCGGTGAGGGCTATAAAGGAATCATCCATCAGCCGGATCCGGAGAAAAAACCTGATTTTCTGGCAGGTCTGATTGCTATGCGTAAGATGCAGATTCATGCCATTGAGGTATCCGGTCTTACTGCTGCGGATGAAATGCTGTATCCTGAAAACTGGGGCTATGTTTCCGATCTTCTGTCCTATGTTGCCATCGGTGCACGTTCTGTTGAGGATCAACAGCACCGGATCGTGGTCAGCGGTTTTGACGTACCCTCCGGCATGAAAAATCCTACCAGTGGCAATCTGACTGTTATGTTAAATTCTGTCTATGCCTCCCAGCATCCTCATTCCTTTATCTACCGGGGCTATGAGGTCAAGACAAACGGAAATGAACTAGCGCACACCGTTCTTCGCGGTTCCACTAATAAACATGGCAGCAACCTTCCCAATTATCATTACGAAGATTTGAACTTGCTTCTCAAACTCTATGAAGAAAGGGATCTGAAAAACCCTGCCACCATTATTGATGCCAACCACAGTAATTCCAATAAAGAATTTGAACAACAGATCCGAATTGTCAAGGAAGTCATGCACAGCCGCAAGCTGAATGCAGATATTCATAAGCTGGTCAAGGGAGTCATGATTGAAAGCTATCTGGAAGAAGGCTGTCAGAAGGTAGGCGGAGGCGTTTACGGAAAATCCATTACAGACCCCTGCCTTGGATGGGAAGCTTCCGAAAGATTGATTTATGATATTGCTGAATATTAAAAGGAGTTGGCTTAAAGCCAACTCTTTTCTTTTAATGTCTGGGGTGTGCTTTTGCATACACCTCTCTTAATTTGTTCCGATTCATATTCATGTAAATCTGCGTGGTGGAAATATCCGAATGTCCCAGCATTTCCTGTACGCTCCGTAAATCTGCGCCATTTTCCACAAGATGGGCCGCGAAAGAATGTCTGAGTGTATGCGGCGTAATATCCGAAACAATGCCTGCTTTTCTGGCATAGTATTTAATCAGCTTCCAAAATCCCTGACGGCTCATAGGCTGACCGGAACAATTGGCAAATAAATATTCTGATTCCGCATCTGCGATCATTGCCTGACGCGTACCTTCCAGATAACGAAGCAATGCACTTTTAGCGGCATTTCCAAAAGGAATGATTCTCTCCTTACCACTGTCCCGACACACAATATATCCCATCTGTAAATTCACGTCACTTACCTTCAGAGTGATCAGTTCCGTTACCCGAATCCCGGTAGCATAGAGAAGCTCTAACATGGCTTTATCACGGATCTCCTTGGGCGATGTTCCTGAGGGCTGTTCCAAAAGCCGTACAACTTCATCCGTCGAGAGTACTTCGGGTATCTTCTTCTCGATCTTCGGTGCATGAAGAGACTCCGCTACGTCTTCGATTACCATTCCCTCTTTGCACATATAATGATAAAAAGCTTTCAGGGAGGCAATATTTCTGGAAATCGTTGCTGCAGAAAATTTATTCTTTTCCAAATAAAGAATATAAGAATTCAAATTGGTAGAAGTGATCTTCTTCACATCCTCGATTCCCTGCTCCTGCAGATAATTCTTTACCTTCACCAGATCTCTGCGATAAGACATCTCTGTGTTCTCAGAAGTCTTTTTGATATTATGTAAATAAATCATAAATGAATTGATCTCTGTTTCCATACTTTTCTCCGCTGCTCCTGCTTAATTTTCGTTTACATAAACAGTGTACAAAATCCATTATAAGCAAGAAATTTAAGAAAAGCAAATTCATTTTTTGCCTGTTTTTCGTTTATTTCGAAGAATTATGCTCAAAAATACAACATATCGCAAACCCCAAATTATGTTAATACTAGATGTTGTAAAAAATTTTTTTTTAAAATTTTAAAAAACTTTTATGATATCTGAAATCAAAATTGGGTTTACATAACTTTCAAGCACACAACCGATCAGCATCACCAACAGAATCCACAGCAATAAGATTCCCTGATGAAAAAATTGTTGCCTTCTGCTTCTGAAATATGGGACAGCCCCTTTTCCGTATCGATGGAACCAATAATAATTTTCCAGACACCAGCCAAGCAGCATGATACTCCCCGGAATCAGCAGACACTGGTGTGGAAACATACTGCCCAAAATCAGCAAAAGCCCCTTTATCCCATAGCGTATGACCGCCGCTGTTATAAGCATCCCCGTTATCGTTCCCTGCCACAAAACAACTCCATAGGCTGAAATTAACCCTAATGCAGTAGTGGATAAAATGAGTAGTACGATACATCCGCTCATTCTTTGGCGTAGTACATAAGCAAAAAATTTCCCATCGTTTATCTCAATATATTTCAATCGATTCATTGAAGCCGTATTAAAAATCCCTGCATCTCCCAGCAATATCTCATTCCCCATATTCATGATCAAAATCCCCAGAAGAAAACTACCTAGAAAAAGATAAAGCCAGTTTCGATATACTCCAATTTTTTCTGCTCTGCTCATTCTTGATTTACTGCTTTCGTTTCTTTCAATATATGAAAAACAGGCAATGCATATGCACTGCCTGTCTGTACTTCTATTTTTTACTTTACTTTTACTTTAAATACTTGTCTTTATACGCCATAATTGCAGCAACAGTCTTGGAATCCTGAATTTTTCCGCTGTAGATCATCTCCGTAAGTTCCTCTACCGTATATGCTTTCACATTTACATACTCATCCTCATCCAGATGCTGGCTTCCCGCAATCAAATGATCCGCCACATAAATATCAATCTTCTCATTACAGAACGCAACGGTAGTACGAATACTGATCAGCAGTTCCAGATGCTCAGACCGATAGCCGGTCTCCTCGGAAAGTTCCCTCGCCGCTGCATCCTTTGTGGGTTCTTCAATGCTTTGAAGACCTCCTGCCGGAATTTCCAGCGTGTAACGATCCAACGCATTACGGTATTGGCTTACCATAATAATCCGCCCCTGTTCATCTACCGGCACAACAGCTGCGGCACCCTTATGACCGATAAAATCCCATTTGACAACATTTCCATTCGGCACCTTAATGGTATCCTGATAATAATCGATAATCGCTCCGTGAGCAATTAAAGATCGTTCCAACCTCTCAAATTTCTCCATTTCCGCCTCCATGCTGCATTAATTAAAAACTATAGCTTTACAGCTTATGCTGTCTGCTTATGTACTGGTTATGCTTTCTCTTCCAAAAGTCTCTCTACGCTGGTAAGTTTTACGCACAGAACAAACAAATCTGTAGCCATGGAAAGCTCTTCTGAAGACGGAAACGTAGGCGCCAGACGAATATTGCTGTCTTTAGGGTCTTTTTTGTATGGATAAGTAGCGCCTGCTCCCGTGAGCACCACACCTGCCTCTTTACACTTTTCAACAACTGTCTTTGCACAGCCGTCCATAGTCTCAAAAGAAATGAAGTAACCTCCTACCGGACTCGTCCATGAACCCAATTCCAATCCGCCCAGTTCCTTCTCAAGAACCGCAAGCACCGCCTCAAACTTTGGACGCACAATGGCTGCATGCTTTTTCATGTGCTCTTTCATCCCATTAATATCTTTAAAATACCGTACATGACGAAGTTGATTTATTTTGTCGTAACCAATGGTCTGGATCGTCATTGCCTTTTTGATAAAATCTAAATTAGCTTTTGAAGCGGCAATAGCTGAAATACCACCGCCCGGGAAAGTCACCTTGGAAGTAGAGCAGAACTCATACACCATATCCGGATTTCCTGCTTTTTCACATTCCTGCAGGATTTCCAAAAGCTCGGTATCTTTCTCCTCATACAAAAAGTGAATCGCATAAGCGTTATCCCAGAAAATACGGAAATCAGGAGCAGCCGGTTTCAGGTTTGCAAAACGTCTCACCGTCTCATCAGAATAAGTATAACCCTGCGGATTTGAATACTTTGGAACACACCAGATTCCTTTTACGGCGGCATCATTGTTTACGTATTCCTCCACCAGATCCATATCCGGTCCCTCTTCTGTCATGGGAATATTGATCATCTCAATTCCGAAATGCTCCGTAATCGCAAAATGTCTGTCATATCCCGGCACAGGACAAAGGAACTTAACCTTGTCCAGCTTACACCATGGTGTGCTCCCCATCACGCCAAAAATCATGGAACGTGCTACTGTGTCATACATGATGTTCAAGCTTGCATTTCCACACACAATAACCTGATCTTCCAAAACGCCCATCATATCCGCCATCAGCTTTCTTGCTTCCGGAATACCTTCCATTAAGCCATAATTTCTACAGTCAACACCTGCCTGCGTCTTTATTTCCGAATCGGAATTGATTACATTAAAAAAGTCCATTTCCATATCTAATTGCGCAGATGCCGCCTTGCCTCTGGACATATCCAGCTTCAGGTTTTTTGCCTTTGCTTCTTCATATTGGCCTTCCAGTTCCTTTTTCAGCACAAGCAGTTCCTCTCTGCTCATTTCCTTATATGCCTTCATGACACATATTCCTCCTCAATTCTCTCATATCATCTCTAAATCGTATCGTTGGATAATTGTATACAATCCAATGCCCATACTATTTTACTATATCCTCTTTCTGGTAACAAGTTATTTATTATCGTATCTCTTCCAAATATTCTTAAGGATTTAAAGATTTTTTATAAAAAATAACCAAAAAAGGAACTGCCAAATGGCAGTTCCACTTTTTATTATTTTGCGTAATCAATTACACGTGACTCTCTGATCACATTTACTTTGATCTGTCCAGGATATTCCAGTTCCGCTTCAATTTGCTTTGAAATATCTCTGGCTAAAAGAACCATATCGGAATCAGAAATCTGTTCCGGAACTACCATTACACGAATCTCTCTACCTGCTTGAATTGCAAAAGATTTATCTACACCTTTAAAATTGTTTGTGATTTCTTCTAATTGAGTTAACCTGCTTGTATAAGTTTCAAGAGTTTCTCTCCTTGCACCCGGCCTTGCTGCTGAAATTGTATCAGAAGCCTGTACAATACATGCAACTAAGGACTGCGGCTCTACATCCCCATGATGGGATTCCACTGCATTAATAACTGTAGGTGACTCTTTATACTTTCTACAAAGCTCTACACCCAACTGTATATGAGAACCTTCCATCTCATGATCCACTGCTTTTCCAATGTCATGAAGTAAACCTGCTCTCTTGGCTACTCTGACATCTAGCCCAAGCTCAGCAGCTAAGAGTCCGGAAAGCTGTGCAACTTCTATGGAATGTTTAAGTGCATTCTGACCATAGCTTGTCCGGAATTTCATCTTACCAAGCAATCTCACGAGTTCAGGATGAATGCCATGCACACCCACTTCCAAGGTTGCCGCTTCACCCTCCTCTTTAATCATTACTTCAACTTCCTTCTGCGCCTTCTCAACCATTTCTTCGATTCTAGCCGGATGAATACGTCCATCCACAATCAATTTTTCAAGCGCAATCCTTGCTACTTCACGACGAATTGGATCAAATCCTGATAAGATAACGGCTTCCGGTGTATCATCAATGATCAGATCTACCCCGGTAAGTGTCTCAAGAGTTCTGATATTTCTTCCCTCTCGACCGATAATCCTTCCTTTCATTTCATCATTCGGAAGCTGTACTACGGAAATCGTAGTTTCGGAAACATGATCCGCTGCACATTTCTGTATAGCCGTAACCACATATTCCTTGGCCTTTTTATCAGCCTCATCTTTGGCGCGACTTTCCATTTCCTTGATCATCACTGCCGTTTCATGTTTTACTTCATCTTCAACAATTTTTAATAAGTATTCTTTTGCCTGTTCGGAGGTTAAGCCTGAGATTCGTTCCAGTTCCTGCAATCTCTGTTCGTTCAGCTTTGAAATCTCGGTGCGAAGCTTAGTCAACTCTTCTTCTCTGCGTGCTAAACTCGCCTCCTTTTTTTCAATCGCATCTGCCTTCTTATCGATGTTCTCTTCTTTCTGCTGAACTCTGCGTTCGTACCGCTGCGCTTCCGCACGGCGTTCCTTAATTTCCTTGTCCAATTCATTCTTTGTACGAATGGATTCCTCTTTTACCTCGAGTAAGGACTCACGCTTCTTCGTCTCAGCAGTTTTCAGTGCTTCATCGATAATCTCCCGCGCCTTATCCTGTGCATTTCCGATCTTAGCCTCTGATACCTTCTTATAGTATGCAGTAGCCAAAAGCCATACAACAGGAGCCGTCACGATCAGCGTAGCGATTACTGCGATCAAAACATGCTGCATTTACAGGAGCACCTCCTTATTTAGTTTTCATTGTACTCTGATCTATATAGAATGCATATCAAAAACATTCTAAAAGCAATTTACAACACTTAAATTTTAAACTCAAATGGAAGTTATGTCAAGTGAAAGTACATTTCTTATCACATCAAATGAAAAACCTTTTCGGTAAAGAAAAGCGGTCATCTTCCGCATATCCTCCATGGAGGCTTCTTCCGGGGAGAATTTCTTTTTTCGTATCCACTCTTTTATTTGTTCTGCTTCAAAACTGGTACTATCCTCTCCTACCTCTTCGTCAAAGATCTGTTCAAAAAGCTGTTTGGATATTCCCCGCTGTATCAAATCCGTAAGCATTCTCTGGCGTGTTTTTCTTTCTTTATTGTATTCAATAAAATCCCTCACATACTGCTCGTCATTCACATAACCGAAAGACTCTGTGTAATCCACGGCTTCCTTCGCAAGTTTCTCCGGATATCCTCCATCTAACAGTTTATTCAGCAGCTGCATATATGTGTAAGAACGACTTTTTAAGAGATTCATTGCACGTAGTTTTGCACGTTTTGGCAACACTTCCTGCATTAATGTCTCATAATGCTCCCTGTCAAGCTCATTCCCTTCTTTAATCCCGTAAACACGCAGTTCGCCTTTGTATAAAACAAAGGCGAACTCTCCGTCAATTTCAATTCTTACTCTTGACTTTGACATCTCCGAAATGCCCGTCACTATCATCATATTCCCCATTCCCGGCATATCAATCATTCCGGTTCTCTCTGAATCTGTTTTATGCATCTCTCTTAGGCATTTTTATGAATCTGCCTTCTGTTTTTTATCATCTGATGCCTCGACTACAGTCTCTCCGCCCTGCAGCCCGTAGTGTGCACGAACCTTCTGTTCTATCTCCTCCAGCATAGCCGGATTATCTTTCAAGTATTGTTTGGTATTCTCGCGCCCCTGCCCAATCTTATTTCCTTCATAAGCGTACCATGCACCGCTTTTGTTTACAATATTCACATTTGCAGCCAAATCAAGGATATCGCCTGCCATCGATATTCCTTCTCCGAAAATAATATCAAACTCTGCCTCTTTAAAAGGAGGGGCAATTTTGTTCTTTACCACTTTCACTCTAGTTCTGTTTCCGATCATTTCACCGCTTTGTTTCAGAGTTTCGATTCTTCTTACATCAAGTCTGACTGATGAATAGAATTTCAGTGCCCGTCCACCGGTAGTCGTCTCCGGATTACCAAACATAATTCCCACTTTCTCACGAAGCTGGTTAATAAACACCACCGTACAGTTTGATTTACTGATTACTGCAGTGAGCTTCCGAAGCGCCTGAGACATCAACCTTGCCTGCAGACCTACGTGGGAATCTCCCATATCACCATCGATCTCCGCTTTGGGTACAAGTGCAGCAACCGAGTCCACAACTACAATATCAATTGCCCCTGAGCGAACCATTGTTTCCGTGATCTCCAATGCTTGTTCTCCGTTATCAGGCTGTGAAATATATAGATTATCAACATCTACTCCAATATTTTTGGCATAAACCGGATCAAGAGCATGCTCCGCATCGATAAATCCAGCGATTCCACCTCTCTTCTGCACTTCGGCAATCATATGTAACGTAACAGTCGTCTTACCGCTGGATTCCGGTCCGTATATTTCTATAATTCTGCCCTTCGGTATTCCTCCAAGGCCAAGTGCAATATCAAGGCTTAAGGAGCCAGTAGGTACCGTTTCCACATTCATCTGTGCAGATGAATCTCCAAGTTTCATCACAGCGCCCTTCCCGAACTGCTTTTCAATCTGACCAAGTGCGGCATCCAATGCTTTCAATTTTTCTTCTTTTACCATAAATAATTTCTCCTTTTCATTCACTGCCATTCATGCAGTGCAAATGTGAGAACATTTGTTCTTTATTACTATAAAACAAATGTTCGATTTTGTCAATAAAGTTATTTTTATTTACAAAATTTATTTTACTCCTTTTTATGTCCAATAAAACTCCCTCAATGGCATCTTCCCCTTTCTTTTCAATATTTTACTCTGAATGTTTGGCAGAAAATGCCGGATATGCAATACAGAGATTTGATT
>CAMWJC010000051.1 GCA_947174495.1 uncultured Lachnospiraceae bacterium
TGCCGATCATGCTGGTATATCCGTTCCTTCAGAAATATTTTACAAAGGGACTTGTCCTTGGTAGCGTAAAGGGCTAAAATATTAATTGATTAAATAATTGCAGTATTGAAAGTAACCACTGGGAAACTGGTGGTTACTTTGCTAAAATGGCACAGGCTATCATATAAGTAATTAAAATGTATGGAGGAGAATGATCATGTCGATTGTAATAGATGCAAAGAAGGGACTTTTTACTTTACACACCCAAAATACAACATATCAGATGAAGGCAGACAGCCTTGGTACATTTCTTCATGTATATTATGGAGAACGGACGGACAGCAGTGATAAGTCTTATGCCATTTGCTTTAAGAACAGAGGATTTTCGGGTAATCCTTATGAAATGGGGAGGGATTATAAAGATTATTCTTTGGATGTTCTTCCGCAGGAGTACAGTTGTTATGGAACGGGGGATTACCGTATCAGCGCATTGAAAGTGCAGAATAGCGATGGCAGTCTGGCGGCGGCGCTTCGATTTAAAGAGTATAGTGTCAGCAAAGGAAAATATGCAATACCGGGTCTTCCGGCAGTGTATGCAGAGGAAAAAGAAGCAGATACTTTGGAAGTTGTTTTAGAAGACCCGTCATCGAAGGTAGAAGTACATCTCCTATATGGAGTGCTGGAAGCAAACGATATCATCACCCGTGCCGTGAAAATTATTAATCAGGGAAATGACAGAATCATATTGCAGAAAGCGGCCAGTATGAATCTGGACTGGATAAACGGCGAGTATGAATGGATGACTTTTTATGGCGGTCATGTGATGGAAAGAAATGCGCAGAGAAGTGAGCTTGATCATGGTATTCACTCTATAGGTAGTGTGAGGGGCACTTCCAGCCATCATTACAATCCGTTTGTCATTGTCAGTGATAAGAATACTGATGAAGAAAAGGGCGGGTGCTATGGATTTTCATTCCTTTACAGCGGAGAGTTTTTGATGGAGGCTGAAAAGGATCAGGTAAACCAGACCAGATTGATCTGCGGCATTCATCCGGATAATTTTGCGTGGAATCTGCAGCCGGGGCAGCAATTTGATACACCGGAAGTCATGATGACTTACAGTGCGGAAGGGTTTGGCGCTCTCAGCAGAAATCTGCATAAGACAATACGACAGAACATCTGCCGTGGAGAATGGAAGGAGAAACGCCGCCCTGTACTTATTAACAATTGGGAAGCTACCTATTTTAACTTTACGGGGGAACAGCTGGTAACGATAGCAAAGAATGCCGCAGAATTAGGAGTAGAGCTTTTTGTGCTTGATGATGGTTGGTTCGGAAAGCGGGATGATGATAATTCCGGGCTCGGTGACTGGTTCCCTAATGAAAAGAAGCTTGGGTATACATTGAAAGAGCTGGCGGAAAGAATCGTAGAGTGTGGGATGCGATTTGGCCTTTGGTTTGAGCCGGAGTGTATCTCGGAGGATAGCGATTTGTATCGTAATCATCCTGACTGGGCAGTTACAATACCGGGAAGAATGCCTAATCTGAGTAGGAATCAACTGATACTTGATTTTTCCAGGGAGGACGTGCAGGACTATATTATAGGACGGATGTCTGACATTTTTGAAGAAACACCAATCAGCTACGTAAAGTGGGATTTTAACAGAAGTATTTGTGATAAATACAGTATGGCGCTTGATGAGCTAAGTCAGGGAGAATTTGCCCACCGGTTTGTGTTAGGACTTTATCGTGTGTTAGAGACTCTGACTATGAAGTTTCCCCATATTTTATTTGAAGGATGCAGCGGTGGCGGCGGACGGTTTGATGCAGGTATGCTGTACTATACTCCCCAGATATGGTGCAGTGATAATACTGACGCCATAGCGAGACTTAAGATTCAGTAT
The DNA here is from genome assembly GCA_947174495.1 of uncultured Lachnospiraceae bacterium. Classification (GTDB taxonomy): domain Bacteria; phylum Bacillota; class Clostridia; order Lachnospirales; family Lachnospiraceae; genus Suilimivivens. Next base: position 1,883 of record CAMWJC010000051.1, read on the forward strand.
GGAACTTCTTTTGGTTATCCGGTATCCACGATGGGGTCCCATGTTTCAGCGGTTCCTAATCACCAGACCCAGCGCATAACACCTTTTTCAACCAGAAGCTGTGTAGCTATGGCAGGAACCTTTGGCTATGAATTGGATGTTACTAAACTGTCTGAAGAAGAGAAAGCAAAGGTAAGGCAGCAGATTGGTAGGTTCAAAGACTATTATGATTTAATTCAATATGGTGAGTATTATCGATTACAGGCTCCTTTAGATAAGCAATGTACCATATGGGAAATGGCAGATTCGGAAGGAAGGGAAGCACTGGTAAGTGCAGTATATCACCATGTGGAGGGAAATGCAGCTCCTGTCATTGTTAAAGTGCAGGGATTGAAGGCAGAGGCATGTTATCAGCTGCATTTGAATATGGAAGATATAGCAGATCTGCCAGAGCATGCAAGGGAATGGTTTGTAGGACATTTACCTTATGGATACAAAAACGGAGAAAAGATTACCGGAGCAGCATTGCAGCAATGCGGGCTGGTGATCCCTGAAGCATTACAGGAGTTCCAGGCGTGGCAGATACATATTGTTGAAGATGAAAACACTGGTTTCTAGATGTCTCACCTTGTAAAGCTAAAAACAGAATGTTACGGTGAAAATATTTTAGGCTGGTATCAGAGGATTGGCGGCTGCCGTTAGGCAGTCGCTTTTTTGACAATATAACATCTATTAAGTTTTACACAATTGCTTTCCTGGTGATTGCGATGTATAATGAACCCGTTCTCTGTTGTGTGGCCATGAACAGGCAATTGGGAAACCGAAATAAGAAAATACTGATTAGAAATGATAAGAAGTGATAAGAAATAGGGCAGGGAAAGAAATGGATCATAAGAATAACAAAATGGAAAAAGCAGCCCGTGCACTGCTTTGTATGCAGAGGCATTCATGGGAGCAGGGGATGGCCATGCAGGCATTCTTGGAATGGGGCAAAATGGATGTGGTTACAGCATTGGCACATGAGGCAGTCTACCGCAGAGTGGAAGATGGGAGAGCAGCCACGATTGGGTTTATGGATGCAGTAACAGATCCCTGCTGTGTGGGTGAGGCGCTGTTAAGAGCCTGTGAAGCGACAAAAGACGAAAAGCTGATTGAAGGATATGAGGCGCTGCTTAACTGGGCGCTAAAGGAAGCACCAAGAAACAAGAAGGGAGTTCTTTATCATCTGACAACCAGTAAACAGTTTTGGGTAGATTCCATGTATATGCTGCCTCCTTTTCTGATTGCGGCAGGGCACGTGGAAGAGGCTTTATCTAATTTTTATGGTTATTGGGAGGTGCTTTTTGACAGGGAAGCAAAGCTGATGCATCATATGTGGGACGATGAAAAGAAAATTTATGTTCGGGATGCGCATTGGGGGACCGGAAACGGATGGACACTTGCAGCTATGGCAAGAATAATCGCTCTGCTTCCGGCAGAATATGAAGCAGACCGGGAAAAAATAAGCGAAATGGCACAGGTGCTTTTGGATAGCCTTTTAGAGTTTATGAGACCGGATGGATTTTTCCATGATGTAGTGGATGATCCTGATACTTTTGTGGAGACAAATTTATCCCAGATGACTGCTTATGCCATTTACAGGGGAGTTAAAGACGGCTGGCTAGACAAAAAGTACAGACAGAAAGCTGACTTTATGCGGGCAGCGGCGGAAAGTATGCAGGATAAGTTTGGGTTCATACAGAATGTATGTGGAGCTCCTGCATTTGATAAGCCCGGGATTTCCCCGGAGGGGCAGGCATTTTTTCTGTTAATGGAAAATGCAGCTTGTTCAGATGCTTTGGGCAGGCGGAGTTGAAAGGTGGAGAATGACGATGGAATTTTTGAAGAAATTTATGGAGCCGGTGGATATGACCGAAGGTTCACCGTGGAAAAAGATTGTACTGTTTGCTGTTCCCATGTTGGTGGGAAATATTGCACAGCAGTTATATAATACGGTGGACAGTGTGGTAGTAGGGAAATATGTAGGAGATAATGCTTTGGCAGCAGTGGGAAGCGCGGGACCTATTTTGAACCTGCTGATCGTTTTGTTTGTGGGAATCAGTGTAGGAGCAGGAATTATGGTGTCGCAGTATTTTGGGGCAAGAGAGAGGGAAAAATTGTCCATTTCAATCGGCAATTGTATCACTCTTACGGCGATTGCCACTCTTTTTGTGATGGTGGTGGCTTCTCTGGTGGCAAGGCCGCTTTTGGAGCTTTTGGATACACCGGAGTCGATTATTGGCTGGTGCCATTCTTATCTGCTGATTTTGTTTATCGGTTCCGCAGGTCTGGCCTATTATAATATTTTAGGCGGAGTACTGCGCGGACTTGGGGATTCCGTGTCCGCGCTTGTCTATCTTCTCGTTTCAACAGTGATCAATATTGTACTGGATTTACTGTTTGTGGCGAAATTAGGGATGGGAGTCAATGGTGTAGCACTGGCTACAGTGATTGCTCAGGCAATTTCTGCCTTTTTATGTCTGCTCCGGCTGATGAAGATGAAGGAGTATTTTGATCTTAAGTCAGTTTACCTTAAACCGCAGGGAAAATATTCTAAGATGATTATTCGTTTAGGGCTTCCATCCGGTATCACACAGGCAATTCTCTCCATGGCAATGATCGTGGTGCAGTCTCTTACCAACAGCTTTGGAGAAATGTTCATTGCTGCCAATGTTATCGTTATGCGTGTGGATGGTTTTGCAATGATGCCGAATTTTTCCTTCGGAACTGCAATGACTACCTATGCTGGTCAGAATGTGGGAGCAGGACATCTGGATAGAGTAGATAAAGGAGCAAAGCAGGGAACGCTAATTGCGGTGATTACCTCAGCAGTAATTACCGGATTGATTCTAATTTTCGGTAAAGCGCTTATGGGAATATTCACCAATACGCCGGAGCTGGTTCTGCTAAGCAGGGATATGATGGGAATTCTGGCAGTGGGTTATATTGCCATGGCGGTAACGCAGAGTCTTTCCGGTGTGATGCGCGGAGCCGGGGATACCATGACGCCTATGTGGATATCAATTGCAACAACTATTTTTATACGTGTACCGATTGCCTATGGAATTTCATTTCTTACCAGAACACCTGATCTGCCGAACGGAAGACAGGAATGTATTTTTATATCCCTTTTGACTTCCTGGCTTCTCGGAGCCCTGATCACATTTGTTTTTTATAAGCGAGGCAAATGGAAAGGTAAGGCAGTTTGATAGCGAAAAGAATAAGCCGGTAATTGTTGATTTGGCAGAATAAACATCTCTTTCCTATTTGTTATATTTATCCAAAATTTACATATAAAGACAAAAATGTAAGTTTATCTATTGTAATATTAATAAAAAATTAATATAATAAAATATAAAATTTGATTGGAGGGTTTTTATATGGTAGACATGTTTATTTCCTTTTTGGGAACCGGGTTATGGGCAGTGATCAAAGCAGTTCTGATCCTGGCACTTGCGTTTGTTGTAGCGGCAATCGTAAAATCGTTGGTAGTTAAGCTGCTCACCAAAACGAAAGCCAGTGCGTTGTTTGCAAAGTCAAATATTGACGTAGCAAAAGCAGCAGAGAGCATTGGTAAGATTATTTATTTGTTAGTATTTCTTTTGTTTGTACCGGGCATTTTTGAGAGCCTGGGAATGAATGAAATTTCAGTGCCGATCTTAAATATACTGAACACAATGTGGGGATATCTGCCGAATATTCTTGCAGCGGCAATTGTTTTGTGGGTAGGTTTTTTTGTTGCGAAGCTTGTACGTGAAATTCTGGCTCCTGTTTTTAATAAGCTGAAAGTTGATCATCTTCAGGAGATTGCAGGGATTGAAGCTTCTGACAAAGCAAAGCTTTCTGAAACATTGGCTTATATTGTATATGTGCTGATCCTGATTCCGGTTATTATCACTGCACTTCAGGTGCTTGATATCAGTGCAATATCTAATCCGGCAATCCAGATGTTGGATATCATTTTTGGTTTTATTCCGAATATACTGGTTGCACTTGTTCTTATTATTGTGGGCTGCATGGTTGCAAAGCTGGCTGGAACTATTGTTGAGAATCTGATTGCTTCCGCCGGACTGGATGCAAAATTAGCTGGTCTTCTTGACGGAAAAAGCAGTAATTTTGTACTTTCAAAGGTGATTGGCAAGACCGTTCAGGTGATCATGGTAATATTCTTTATCGTAGAAAGCTTTGGGGTACTTCGCCTTCAGATCCTCACCGATATCGGAAGTACGATTATCGGCTATATGCCTTATGTACTTGCATCAGTGCTGATTCTTGTAGTATGCTTCATCTGCAGCGCTATTGTACAGAAGGTTCTTGTTAAGAGTGGACAGACCACATATGTGCTTCCTGCAAAGTGCGTAATTTATGGTCTTGGCGGCTTTATGGTACTTAATGAGCTTGGTATTGCATCAGAGATTGTAAATACCGCTTTCATTCTGATTATTGCTGCTTTGGCTATCGCTTTCGCAATTGCTTTTGGTATTGGCGGAAAAGATTTTGCTACAAGAGCTCTTAAGAAATTGGAAGATAAGCAGGAAGAGGAATCTAAGGAAGAGAAATAATCTATATTTTTATAGATGATAATCGAATACGATACATATGCGGCGTTTCTGACTTCCCGGCGGGATAGGCAGGAGCGCCGCATTTTATGGAATGAGAAGTAAACAGTACTTTTCAATAATTGACAATGCCATATGAAAATGCTACGGTGTAATAAATAGCAGATTGGAGGATAAGAGATGAAGGTTTTAATGATCAATGGAAGTCCCAGAGCGAATGGGAATACTTTTACGGCACTGCACGAGATGGAAAAGATTTTTGCACAGGAGGGAATCGAGACCAAAATTTTACAAATTGGCAGTAAAGATATCCGTGGATGCATCGCCTGCGGTTCCTGTGGAAAAAACGGAAAATGCGTATTTGATGATATAGTGAATGAAACAGCAGCGGAATTCGAAGCCTGTGACGGTCTGGTGGTGGGAAGCCCTGTTTATTATGCGTCTGCCAATGCCACATTGATCGCCTTTTTGACACGGTTATTTTACAGTACACCGTTTGATAAGTCTATGAAGGTGGGAGCAGGTGTTGTGGCAGCACGAAGAGGTGGTTTGTCAGCAACTTTTGATGAACTGAATAAGTTTTTTACCATCTCAGGTATGCCGGTGGCATCTGGTCAGTATTGGAACAGTATTCACGGAACAGCGCCCGGTGAGGCAGTTCAGGATGCAGAGGGTCTGCAGATCATGAGGACATTGGCAAGAAACATGTCATTTCTCATGAAAAGTATTGCGCTTGGCAAAGAGAAATACGGTATTCCGGAAAAAGAGCCGTTTCAGCGGACAAATTTTATAAGGTAAGCAGGTAAGAATTGTCTTTGAACGGGAAAAGCCAAAGTGCTGCAGGGGGAAAAATGCAAAACGACGAAAGAACAAAAAAGAATTTGATGTATTTTCCGCTGGGAACAGTGGGAAGGGATGGGATATACAGTCTGATCAACAGCTATCTGTTGACCTTTGTGCTGTTCACCCATTCCCTGGATGGAGCGCAGATTGCGGCGATTACGGGTATCATGATTGCAGCGCGGGTGTTTGATGCGCTGAATGATCCTATTATGGGCAACATTATTGAGCGGACACGTTCTAAATTCGGTAAGTTTAAGCCCTGGCTTGCAATCGGCGGACTGTCCACTTCGGTGGTGATCTATCTGTTATTTAATGTACAGCTTCAGGGATGGAATTTTGTGTGGTTTTTTGCACTGATGTATTTTGCTTTCAGTATCACTTACACCATGAGTGATATTTCCTATTGGGGAATGATTCCGGCGCTTGGTTCTGATGCTAATGTCAGGAACCAGTTTACTTCCAGGACAACTTTGTTTGCCGGGATTGGAGGTACGCTGGCTTCCATTTTAATTCCTATATTCACCACAGGTTCATGGGCAATCGGCGGCAGCACCGCAGTGGCTTATGGAAGGGTTGCACTGATCATAGCCATTCTTTCGCCGTTGTTTATCCTGTTTGCATTGTTTGGTGTACAGGAAAACCGGGAAGGGGATACAACTACCAAAAAGAAGGAAAACTTTTCTTTTGTGCAGATTATTAAGACCATCGGCAGAAATGATCAGTTGGTTTGGATTGCGGTGATCTTTTTGATTCAGCAGGTGGGGAACGGACTGGTAATCGGCGGAATTGGTTCCACTTATATTTATTTTACCTTTGGCTATAACGGAGGGCTGTTTTCCCTGTTCAACATGGTGGGGATGGCGGCAACTGCATTTTTGATGATTTTTTATCCTGTGATTTCCAGACATATCCACAGGAAAAAGCTGATGGGGTTGATGATGGCGACCTCTGGCACAGGATATGTCCTGATGCTGGCTTCGCTTTTGATTCAGGAAGCTAACATGGGCAGGTTCTGGGTGCTGGTTTTGGGTTATATGGCTTCCAATTTCGGACAGTATTGTTTCTACCTGATCATGATGATTTCCATTATGAATACGGTAGAATACAATGAGTACAAATTTGGTACAAGGGATGAGGGAATCATCACTTCCCTGCGCCCTTTTATCACGAAGATGAGTTCTGCGCTGATCGTGGCATTTACTTCTGCAACTTATCTGATTTTTGGTGTTACCGGTTATACCAACCAGATTTCTGATCTGGAACAGCAGTGTGCTCAGGGGTTGATCTCCGAAGAGCAGAAGCTGGCAGAAATTTCAGCTGTTATTTTTGGAACAACAGGAGGAAAGTACAGTGGAGTTACTGCCGGACAGAGCACCGGACTGTTGATTACCATGACAGTAGTTCCCTGTGTTCTGATGCTGATTTCTTATCTTTTGTATAAGAAGAAATATAAATTGGATGAGGAAGAGTACGACAGGATCTGCGCGGAACTGCAGAAATAACATATGTAATGAAAAGAAGATGTTGTGGGATTGTTGACTTTGCAGGCTTAGTCAAAATGGAGGTTTTATGGGGAAAGAGATTAAATGGCTGACTTATGACAGTACGGTGGGAGAGCTATACGACAGTCCGGTAGGACACGATGCCCTTGCCAAGGTGTTATTACAGATTGGGCTGCCTGAGAAGGTGATCACTAACAAAGCAGTTTCCGGTTTAAAGCTGCGCACCATCGCAAACCTGACAAAGAAACAGTTGGGGATGGACTTTTTTGATGCACTTTTGAATCTTGTGGACAGTGAACATGACAAGCCTCGTGCTTCGAAGGGCAAAATCACACCAAAGTGGTGGAAGGAAGCGGTATTTTACCAGATCTATCCTCGCAGCTTTTGCGACAGTAACGGGGACGGAATTGGTGATCTGCAGGGAATCATAAGCAAGCTGGATTATTTAAAAAAGCTGGGAGTAGATGCCCTGTGGCTGTCCCCCATTTATGATTCGCCTAATGATGACAATGGTTATGATATCCGTGACTATGACAAGATTATGGAAGAGTTTGGAGCGATGGAAGATTTCGATCAGCTTTTAACTGAAGTGCATAGGCGGGATATGAGACTGATTATGGATCTGGTAGTGAACCATACTTCTGATGAACATATCTGGTACAAGCAGGCCAGGCAGCCGGACTCACCTTATCGGGATTATTACTTTTTCCGCAAGGATGACGGAAGTCATACCCCGCCGAACAACTGGACTTCTTTCTTTTCTGGTTCTGCATGGAATTATGAAAATTATACCGACAGTTGGGCATTACATCTGTTTTCCAAAAAGCAAATGGATTTAAACTGGGAGAATCCAAGGGTGAGGGAAGATGTGATCGCCATGGTGAACCGCTGGCTGGATAAAGGAGTAGACGGGTTCCGCATGGATGTGATCAATTATATTTCCAAGGAAGAAGGGCTTCCCCAGGGAAATGAAACCATAGGAAATCTGATGGGCTTTCCGGGCATTGAACATTATTATTATGGCCCGAAGCTACACCAGTATCTTAAGGAGATCAGAGAAAAGGCTTTTGAGCCTCATGGGGCATTTTCTGTTGGAGAAACGCCGGGGCTTGGCATGAAAATGTGCCAGCTTGTGACTGGGGAGGAACGAAAAGAGCTGGATATGGTATTTTCCTTTGATCATCTGGAAACACCGGGACATGTACGGCTTGAGGATTATGAATATGACCTGAATTATTTCCGGGATTATATGATCGACTGGATGGAGAACTATGGGAATAACTGCTGGATGTCCCTTTTTTACAACAACCATGACAATCCCCGTATGATCAGTAAGATAACAAAGGATGCTTCCTGCCATACGGCGCTGTCAAAGCTTCTTGCTGTTATGCAGCTTACGCTGAAGGGAACGCCCTTTATTTTCCAGGGAGATGAGATGGGGCTTGCTAATTATGATTTCACTTCCATGGATCAGATCACGGATGTGGAGGCAAAAGGGTATTATGCGGAACACATCGGTAAAGAATCCAAAGAGAAGGTATTTGCCGATATCCTTGCAGGGACAAGAGAGCATGCTAGGGTGCTGCTTCCTTGGAATAAGAAGCTCCCGCCCTGTCACGAAGGGCTGTATCAGAAACCGAAAAAGGAAGTGCTGTATGCATACAGGAGACTGCTCCGTCTGCGGCATGAGGAAAAAGCTTTTGTCTATGGTTCATTCCGTGTTCTATGCAGGAAAAAAGACCGGTTTGTGTATGCCAGAGCATTGGAAGGGCGGGTCTATGTGATAGACTGCAATCTGGGAGCAAAGCCTTGCATGGCATTCCGGCTAAAAGAAAGATGTAAGATCGTGTATGATACGGTAAGGACAGGAAAGGAAGAGAGGAGTAACCCAGGTGCATCGAATACCGCAATCGGTAAGAACCTGAAGAAGGGAGGGATGCTGCAGGGCTATGAAGCACGGATTTTGAAGATTCTGTAACAAAAGGTGTTAAACAATTAAGGAGGATAAGTGATGACTTATATAGAACTGGTTAATGAAATCAAAGAGAAATTTATGGGAGTTGATGTAAGCAATATCCATGAACATTTGGCTTTTCAGTTTAATGTTGAGGATAGTGAAGCCGGTGGAGCTTTTTATGTAGAGGTAAAGGACGGCGTATTGTATGTGGAACCCTATGAGTACTATGACAGGGATGCAATATTTATTTGTACACCTGAAGTACTTTTTAAAATTGCTGATGGGGAAATGGACCCGGTAGCTGCTTTTATGGAGAAGAAGCTTCAGGTTGAAGGAAGTATTGAAAAGGCGCTGCGGCTGAAGGATATCATAGAATTGAAAAAGGGAGCCTCAGAAAAGAGCGTTGCTAAAAAGGCGGCTAATAAAGTAGTGAATTCTGTGGTTAAGACAGTGGCAAAGAAAGCAGCGAAGAAGGAAAATAAGAAAAAATAGTAGCATTAAGTATTTAAATACTTTGGTAAGATTCTTGAAATTATACTCCTGTGGGAGTATAATAATATCAGAAAGTTGAGATGATATAACTATGATAAAAGAACTTTACCACGGCTCGTCTGAAATTATTGAGAAGCCTTTATATGGATATGGAAAGTCCTATAATGATTACGGGCTTGGCTTTTACTGCACTGATCATATCGAAATGGCAAAGGAATGGGGGGTTAGCAGGGGAAGGGATGGCTATGCAAACTGTTATGAACTGAATTGCGATGGCCTGAAAATTCTTGACCTAAATGCCCCCCAATATTGTATACTGCATTGGCTGGCTGTACTGCTGGAAAATAGGGAGTTTGATGTTCCATCCGGTTTGGCGCTGGAGGCTAAGGAATATCTACTGACCAATTTTGGAATTGATTATGAAAATTATGATGCGATTGTGGGTTATCGTGCTGACGATAGCTATTTTTCCTTTGCGCAGGATTTTATTAATGGCACGATTTCTTATCGTCAGCTCAATAATGCAATGCACCTTGGGAAACTCGGGCAACAGTTTGTTCTTAAGAGCAGACGGTCTTTTGATCAAATTAAGTTTGTTGGTGCTGAGGCGGCTGAAAGCGATAAATGGTATGCGAGGAAAATGCAGCGTGATATGACAGCAAGGCGTGAATACTTTAGCGTGGAGCGTAACAGACGTAAGCGTGGCGATTTGTACATTACGCAGATTATAGACGAGGAGATGATGGCCAATGATTCACGCTTACGATAAGACATATCTTGATAAGGCTCGTACGTCGCTTGGGCGTATGCTTGATTATGCAGTGTATGATCTGAAATACGATATTGAGGATTTCTTTACGCTATTTATAATTTCTGGCGTTAGCGCCAGATTTGAGAAGGGGGATTTTACGGTACTTGTCGGAATGTCCGGTGTAGAGCTCGCTTTTGAAGTTCTGGAACGGTCAAATGCGGAATATAAGCGTATTCGGCCCAATTATACAGTTGATCGTAGTGAGGAATTTTGGACAGGCTGGGCGCTGGCATATTACCAGTGGTCAACTTCTATGCGTTTCTCTGAAATTATCAGATATATTCCCATTAAAGATATTCTGGCATTGTATTCGCCATATCATGAGATGGATATTCGGCAGTTTGTTGATAAAATGAATGAATTATATAAAGCAGCAAAGCCAGAGACTAATTTCAAAATTTTGCGTAAGAACATAGGAGTGAGTCAGCGTGAACTGGCGGAACTGTCCGGGGTGCCCCTGCGGACGATTCAGCAGTATGAACAACGGCAAAAGAATATCAACAAGGCCCAAGGAGAATATCTTGTGGCGCTTTCTCGGGTTTTACATTGTGAAACTTGTGATTTGATTGAAAAAGTGGAATAAAGATCATGCATTTTGCATGAAAATCGGGAGGGGAAAAGTAATGTGGGCACTATTTGCTGTTTTGTCTGCTGTTTTTGCGGCATTAACATCTATTCTTGCCAAGATAGGAATTGAGGGAGTCAATTCGAACCTTGCTACGGCTATCCGCACGGTAGTGGTTTTGGCTATGGCGTGGGGGATGGTCTTTTTGACTAATACTCAGAATGGCATTACTTCAATCAGTAGGAAAAGCTGGGTATTTCTCATTTTATCCGGTTTGGCTACCGGGGCGTCATGGCTTTGTTATTATAAGGCATTGCAATTAGGAGAAGCTTCCAAGGTGGTTCCCATAGACAAATTGAGTGTGGTGATTACGCTGGTATTAGCGTTTGTTTTTTTGCATGAAAGCTTCACCGGAAAATCTCTTATTGGAGCTGCTTTGATAACGGCAGGCACTTTGGTCATGGTGTTGTAGAAAAGGAGTGTGCTGACAAATGATCTATACAGTTACATTTAATCCATCTTTGGATTATATAGTATCCATGGACAGCTTTGAACTGGGCAAAACGAACCGTACCACCGGGGAACGAATCTTTCCCGGTGGGAAAGGCATCAATGTGTCCATAGTCCTCAGTAATCTGGGAATTGAAAATACAGCCTTGGGCTTTATGGCGGGATTTACGGGAGAGCAGATTGAAAAAGAAACCCGGAAGATGGGACTGGTCACGAATTTTATCCGTGTGGACCACGGATTTTCCCGTATCAATGTGAAATTAAAGGATTACGATGGAACAGAGATTAACGGCATGGGGCCCGATATCACACAGGATGCCGTCGATAAACTGTATGGACAGTTAGACAGGCTGAAAGAAGGAGATGTACTTGTGTTGGCAGGAAGCATCCCCAAATGTCTGCCGGATTCCATTTATAGGGATATTATGGAGAGGTTTCAGGACAAAGGGGTGCTGTTTGTTGTGGATGCGGCCAAAGATCTGCTTGTCAATGTGCTGGAGTACAGACCATTTTTGATCAAGCCCAATAAACACGAGCTGGAAGAAATCTTCCATGTGACTTTGAGCACAAGGGAGGAGGCGGTTCCCTATGCAGAGAAGCTTAAGGAGATGGGAGCCGGGAATGTGCTGGTATCCATGTCTGGTGAGGGGGCCGTTCTGGTGGATGAAGAAGGAGAGGTACATATGCTTCCGGCGCCTGAAGGAATTCTGGTAAATGCGGTGGGAGCAGGAGACTCCATGATAGCGGGCTTTTTGGCAGGCTGGACAGAAAAAAGGGATTACGATCATGCGTTTCGCATGGGAATTTCTGCGGGAAGTGCCAGCGCTTTTTCCGAATTTCTGGCAACGAAAGAGGAAGTGGAAAAAGTATTTGCGAGTATAGAAGAATAAGCAGAAAGAGAATTCATAGTGGAGGACGAGTTTTGAGAACGAGATTTAAGTGGACGATAAAAATAATTCTTTTCATGACGCTGCTATTGTGCGTTCCCCTGCGCAGCTATGCTTATTTTGGAACAAATGATGATTATATATTGTCAACAGAGAAGCCTCAAAAGGGTGCAAAATGGAATTCGCTTGAATTTGTCAGTGAGGAGACCTATACGGTGCAAGCAGGAGATACACTTTGGGGCATTGCCAAGTCCTTAGTTGGCGATGGTGCCTATTATGAGCAGATTCTTTCCGATAACAGTGATGTAGTAAGTATCCCGGAGCTGCTGATGCCCGGAACAGAGCTTAAGCTTAAGAAGACTTTGTATACTTCGGTTGGACTGGGAGACTATATTAATGAGGATGTGTTTAAAAATGAATTGCTTACAAGGGCGGAAGCATTTAAAATGGATGACTTTGTTCCGCCCTATCGTATTTTTGTAAGTGTTCCGTATGTAAATGATTTGCAGGACGCAGATCCTTATATGCATTGGGAAGAATTTCAGGAGGAAGTCAGTGCGTGCAGTCAAAGGATTTGCGGAGATTTGGTGTCAGATCTTACTTTTGAGCGATATCAGGTGACAAATGTTGGGTATTTGTGTAATTACAGTTTTACCTTTCATGCCGTAGATACGGATTATATTGTTATAGCATGCCTTTGTTATAATAGTACTACCAAAAGTGAAGCATTTGCTTTGTGTGAGAAGGATTATTGTGGGAAGAGGGAGCTTGAGGAGGCAAAAGGAAAAGCTTTTTATGCGGCTGTCCGATATTTAGATCCGGGTGTTTATTATGTGAAGACACAGGAATATATAGGTGCAGAGGACTGGAATTATTCACAGTTACGGAATCCCTTTACAGATGCCATGCAAAACTTGTATACAGGACCGCTTGAGCAGGCGGAAAATTATCCGGATGATGTTATCATTAAATGGAAAGAACCGGCGCTTGAAGAACTGGTTAGGGAGGAATTAGCAGCTTTGTGGCAGCTTGCGCCGGAAGAAAAGAAAGCGTTTATGGAAAGGGATATGACGGCAGGTGATCTAAGTAAAATAGAGAAACTAAGGATTTCCTATTACCCGGATGAGACGGAAACAGAGGAATATTTGTCTGTGCAGCTCAATGGATGCCAAGGGAATGGATGGCTCGGAGCAGTTATGTCGGCAGAGCGCTTGGAAGGTACGGGACTTCTTGCTACATTAGAAGATCTGGGAAATTTTCATGAGCTGAAACATTTAAAAATTACTTTGCATAACAGTGATATTACGGATCTGTCCTATATCGGAGAATTGGAAAAACTGCGGGAGCTTGAATTAGATATATATTCAGAGGAAAAGAGGATAGAAAGTATAGATTTTATAGGTAATTTGGCAAACCTGCGTACATTATACCTGAGTGGGTGGGACTGGGATAAAACGACCAGATTTTTTGAAGATGTTACAGATTTGTCGGTACTTTCCAAGTGTCCCCATCTGGCATATTTGACATTGATTACAGAGAATGTAGACAACTACGACTTCTTGAAAGATCTGCCTGAAATTTATTATTTCAGACTGGATTCCGAAAGGGTTGGCAAGAAGGCACAGCCTGATGAATCGCTGCTGCCAAATGCTTGTTTTATTCGTTTCTATGGTAAGGATGTACGTTTTAAACATGGAAGAGGGTACGAATATTAAATTTTGTTGCGGAGAGTCTTGCAATATGAAAGAGAAAGCCACTTGAGAGGTGTAATTTACCATACTTTTCAGGCGGCTTTTTTGAAAATAATTCTTGACCTTATACTTACTATAACCTGTATTGTGTAATCATCAAAGACAACGAAAGGGGTATTGTTTCAGTGAATATCAATGAACTGGAAAATATGACAGGGATCACCAAGCAGAATATACGCTTTTATGAAAAGAAGGGCCTGCTGAATCCGGAGAGGAATTTAATTAACAATTATCGCAAGTACACACAGGAAGATGTAAAAACTCTTCAGACGATTAAGATGCTGAGAAAGCTGGATATGCCGATAGAGGATATCCGCCGGATTCTGTTAGAAGAAGTGCAGGTTGGATCTGCGATGCAGAAACATTTGGAAGAACTGACAAAAAAGAAGAGCGAACTGGAAGCGTGTATCAGTATTTGTAAAAGTTTATGTCATGCCGAATTGAAAACACTGGATGTAGACAAAGTCCTTTCGGAAATGAATGAGTTGAAGCGAAAAGGAGGAATTTTTATGTCTATAATTGATGATTACAAACAGGTTAAAAAAGAAGAGGCAATGAGGACATTTACATTCAGACCGGATACGATGATCATGAATTCCCGCGAGTTTACAGATGCGCTGCTTGCCTATGCTGATGAAAATAACTTGCGTATTTTTATTACCAAAGAAGGAATGTATCCAGTCTTTACAATTGACAATGTGGAATACACAGCAGAACGTGTGATAGGAAGGTTTGGTGCAGTAGTATATTGCAGGATGACAAATCCGGAGACGATAATGGATAAGAGTATTAATGCGGGAAAGAGGAATATATACAAATTCATCATAGGAAATATGCTGGGAATTGTTTTGCTTCTTTATATTATGATCAGTGGATTTTTTACAGGAAGAAGTATAGGACTCAGCCTTCTGATGGCAGCCTGCCTGGTTCCGTTATTTGTATGGTCATTTCGGGTGAAATGAAATTTGAAGCTTTAAAATGATTGTATTTTAGGGAATTGCATATTATACTTGAGACAAAGAAATTTTGGTTAGCAAGATTTTGGGCAGAGTGGAGTAAGTGAAATGGAAGCAATAAAAAATATAGAGTTGAATAGTGATATTGTAGAGAAAATAAAGATAGAGGCACCTGATATGATCAGGAAATTTATGGCAAAAGACCTTGTGAAAATGATTCTGTATGGCTCGTGTGCAAGAGGGGATTTTAAAGAGCATTCCGATGTAGATATAGCACTTCTCACAAAGGGAAGTCGAATGGATGCTTGGAAATATAATGATCAGATTGACGAAGTTGCAACAGAATTCGCATTGAAGTATTTTGCCATAGTAAATTTTGTTCTTCTTCCATATGATGAATTTGAAGAGAAAAAGGGCTGGTATGGGTATTTTAAAAGTATTGAGCGGGAAGGAATAAAGTTATATGGATGAAATGGATTATAAGTCCTTGGTATCAGTTCGATTTGATAGAGCGAAAGAGTTATATTCGGAAGCAAAAGAGTTAGTAAAAATGGACTGCTATAAATCTGCAAATAACCGGGCTTTTTATGCAGTTGAAAAATGTATAAAAGCACTTTTAGCGACAAAGCAGATAGATGTGGAAACACATAATGGAGCAGTGTCACAGTTTAATCTTCTTTTTATACATCAAAAGAATGCTGTCTTTACAAAAGATGATTATCAGAAAATTGCTAAGGCTGATCGAATAAGAAATGCTTCTGACTATGATGATTTTTATATTGTGAATAAAGAAGAAACAAAAGAACTTCTTGAATTTGTAAGAAATTTTCTTGAGAAATCATCGGAATATATCAGCAAAATGTTATGAGGGCAGTGATAATTGTATATAAAAAGTTTTAAAGGTGCAGTCGGAAGAATCATGAAAGATGAATCCATAATTAAGCGAAAGAGTTGGTTAATAATGGCTGATTCTTTCGCTTAATATTTATCTAAATCAGTAAGATTATTTAGAATAAGTCGCTGGTTGAATTGAGAAATTTTACAGTATAAAGGAGAAGATACATGATAAAAAGAAGATATCTATTTTTATCAGTTATAATCGGGATAGGTATTATACATCTGACAGGCTGCAGAGGCGGTTCTGAATCAGATCCGGTAGAAAATGTCACCATATCTGATATGGAAAGTGAAGATAACAGCATGGCAGAGGTGGAAGAGGATACCGCTATGTTACCAGAGGAAAGCCAGAGTGAGGCGGAAGAAGAACCAGAACAGGAACCGGAGCAGGAAGAATCCAAAGATGAAGCAGATGATACACCCAGAGAGGTACCGCAATTACCAATCACAGGTAGCAATCTTGAGGATTTTGTGCCGGAGGGGTGGAAACTTCTGGACAATACTGAACTGGATTTTAACGAGGACGGAATTATTGATTATGTAGGTGTATTGGAAAAGATTTTGAATGATATGGAAGAAGACTGGACGTATCAACCTAGTCCCCGTATTCTGTTTGCCATAGCGAGTGATGGGACAGACGGGTATCGCCTGGATTTTCAGGATATCAATCTAATACGTACAAGAGGTGAAGGAGGTATCTTTGGAGATTCCTATCTTCCATTGACGGCAGAGGGGGCATCTTTTACCACACATGCATATGGAGGCAGCGCATGGAGATGGTCGGAGGATTACACATACACCTATTGCGAGGGGATCTGGCGGCTTACCTTATCGGAGTATATTTTTGGATATGGAGACTATATAACATCCTATAGTAAGGATGATTGGGAAAGCGGCGTGGGAATCAGGAAGGAGAGAAGTTCTGAATTTGATGATATGGAGGAACATTGGGAGTTGGGAGATTATGGGGAGTCGGGAGAATATGATGTGGAGTATGAGGTTTCTCTGGATGATCCTCTGACACTTGAACAGGCAGGAAAACGCAGCCGGCGTGCATCGGACCGTGTGACGGATTGGGAGGTGGAAGCAATCGTATTTGCGGCGGATGTGGAGCTTTCAGAGGATATGGTAAGACTTCCGGATGAGACATTATGGATACATTACTGCGACGAAAATTGTGCGCTTTACACGTTTGATCCCAGTCCGGATATGGACAAGAGTTTCGACTATCTTGCCATGTATTGCTGGGAAAACAAGGATTTGTCTGTGTTGGCAGAAGAAGAGACAGAAATTGACGATCTGAAGTTTTACAACGGAAAAATCTATTATTCTACTGAGATAGTGGAGAATGTCACATATAAGGTGATGAAGGATGGGAAAGAACAGATAGTAGAAGAGGAGGATACTGTTGGAATCAGACTTAATAGAATGGAGCCAGACGGAACCGGAAAGGAAACGGTCTTTGAATACCGCTATCCGGGAACTGAACAGGAAATTGTGGAAAGCAGACCCCCTTATCTGGCACTGATCTATGAAATCAGCGGGGATGAGATTATTATGGAGGTATTCATAGGAGATGAACCCCATCCGGTTTATCGGATGAACACCGATGGCAGCGGACAAAAGAAGATAGGGCAGATACCGAAGGAAGAATGATTAAGGATAGTGACAAGTTTTCATTAGCAGACAATGCAGAATAAAAACCAGAATGTATATACGGAAAGGGCAGAGCATTATGATACATTTATATACAGGTGATGGGAAAGGAAAAACAACCGCTGCTATAGGACTTTGCATTAGAGCCGCGGGATGGGATCAGCAAGTGTGTTTCGCGCAATTTATGAAAGGCAATGATACGGGGGAATTGCATTTGCTGAAAAGCCTGCCGGGAGTAACCATTTTACGCAGTGAGAAAAATTTTGGCTTTTATAGTTCCATGTCAGAATCGGACAAGGAAGAGCTTACAGAAATACATAATCGCATTTTGGACAGGATTTTAGAGCTTGTGGAAAGAGGAAACTGCCAATTGATAATTATGGATGAGATCACCTATCCGGTTAATTGGGGATTGCTGGATATAGAAAAACTGAAGCGTCTTCTGGCATTTGGAAAGCAGGGGGCGAACCAGGAAACAGAGCTTGTGCTTACCGGACGCAGCGCTCAGGATTTTTTGAGCAATATGGCTGATTATGTCACAGAAATGAAGTGTGTGCGCCACCCTTATGAAAAAGGGACAGGGGCAAGAAAAGGGATTGAATTCTAAAATTGAGAAAGGACAGATAAAATGGCAGATTTTTTTCCTGATTTATTGGAACACTTATTGGAAGATGCTTTTTTGAAAGGCGTGTGCCAAAAATATCATTATGAGAAAGGACAGGAAGCGGAACTTGGGGCAGTGGCGGAGGAGATGCTTCCATTGATACAAAAAGAGGCATTCTGGGCAAGCAGGGAATCCGTTTCATTTAATGGAGAGCAAAAAGAAACAGCGGGCAAAGCGTATGAAGATGTTATTATGTCGTTAGGCAGTGGCCTGGACAGCCTGCAGGAGAGCTACCATGAGAAGGAACTGTTATCTGAAAGCTATATGCTGGAAGCATTGGCCAGTGAATTGTTACTTATGGGTTACGGCGCATACAACCGTTATGTGAAAGAAAAAAGAAACTGGCATGTTGTCAGATACCATTTTCCCGGCAGTGAGGAGAATTTTCCGCTTAAGATGGTGCCGAAATTGTTAGAAGGCTTCCAATATCAGATCACCTGCAATGCGGCTTTCTGTATTATTCCGAAAAAGAGTGTGGTATTTGTGGCGGAACTGACACAGGATGAGCAGGTTCAATGTGAGAGTATCTGCATAGGCTGCCATAATGTGCATTGCCCGAACAAAGTGGAGACAGATTTCTTTAGAGGGCGCATGCTGGCAAGGGTGGCAGATATGCCGCTGAACTATGGGTATAGTAGAATTCTTGGAAAATTGTAGAAAGAAAGCAGTATTGACATAAGAAAAAAATATGATATACTTTGAACAATTGAATAGATAACATACAGGTGTCAAAACAATGCATTACGCATTGGTTTTGGTGAAAAGGGAAACAGGTGCAAATCCTGTACGAACTCGTCACCGTAATTAGGGAGTAGAAGCCGATATATCACTGGGAGATAAGCAAATTCATTCCTGGGAAGATGGCCGATGTGATGATCTATAAGCCGGGAGACCTGCCTGCATGTTGTACGGAAACTTTGTTTCAGGCCACGAGTAATTGGTTGTACGTTGAACTTGCAAAAGCATAACAGATTTTTGCTTATCTAGGTATGCTTTGCAGGCTTATTTTGTGTGCAAATCCTTTGTCGTAGCTGAATTGAAGCTATGGGAAAGGATTTTTTTTATAAATAATTTATACCCTTATAACAACGCAGGGAGAAAGAGGAGACAAAGCGATGAAAAAGAAAGTAGTTACAGCATTATTAACCGGAGTTATGGCTTGTTCGCTGGCACTGGCAGGCTGCTCGAAAGGGGCTTCTGATCAGGAGGCAGCCGATGAGGTTGCCGCATTGATCGATACAATTTATGTGCAAACGAGAACAGAGAACACTGATAAGCAATGTGCACAGGCGAAAGCAGCCTGGGACGCACTCACAGATGCCCAGAAGGAGCTTGTGGAAGGTGAAGAGGCAGATCCTGATTATTTTGGAAGGGATACCGGTGACGCTTCTAAGGATGATCCAAGGAATCAGGATGATATTGGAGAGAATGAAATTCTGGTGGTTAGCTTTGGCACTTCTTTTAATGACAGTCGTGTAAGTGACATTAAGGGGATTGAAGATGCCATACAGGCGGCGAATCCGGACTGGTCAGTGAGAAGGGCATTTACGGCACAGGTTATTATCAATCATGTGCAGGCACGCGATGAGGAATTCATCGACAATATGGATCAGGCATTGGAGCGTGCAGTGACAAACGGAGTGAAGAATTTAGTGGTACAGCCTACCCATCTGATGCATGGCGCGGAATATGATGAACTGATGGAAGCGTTGGAGAATTATCAGGATCAGTTTGAAACAGTGAAAGTTGCAGAGCCGCTTCTTGGAGAGGTCGGCACAGATGCGACTGTGATCAATGCTGACAAAGAAGCAGTTGCCAAAGCGCTTACAAGGGCAGCTGTGGCAGATGCAGGGTATGACAGTCTGGATAGCGCAAAGGAAGATGGCGTTGCATTCGTATTTATGGGGCATGGCACTTACCATACAGCTAAAGTGTCATACACTCAGATGCAGTCACAGATGAAAGCGCTTGGATATGACAACGTGTTCATTGGAACGGTAGAGGGGGATCCGGAGGATACCTCCTGTGAGGCAGTTATTGATGCAGTGGAGCAGGCCGGATATAAGAAAGTGATTCTGCGCCCGTTTATGGTAGTGGCAGGCGATCATGCCAATAATGATATGGCAGGCGAGGAGGAGGATTCATGGCTTAGCATGTTTAAGGCCTCCGGCAGCTTTGACAGTGTGGATGTACAGATTGTTGGTCTTGGATCAATTGAGGAGATTCAGAAGCTTTATGTAGAGCATACAGCAGAAGTGATGAATGATTAACAAGGCAGCTTGTAACAACATGGAGGTTTAGTATGAGGAAAAAGAATTTAGCAGCTGCAGTGATAGTTCTTTTGGCAGCGTTGTTTGGGGGCTGTGGTAATAAAGGTGATGTGCAGGAGTTGGCTGATGGAATTTATACCGCAGATTTTACAACAGACAGCAGTATGTTTCGTGTAAATGAGGCCTGCGAAGGGAAAGGGACACTGACTGTAGAAAATGGGAAGATGACGATCCATATTTCCCTGGGGTCAAAAAAGATTATAAATCTTTATCCCGGACTGGCGGAAGATGCAGAAAAAGAAGGTGCAACGCTGCTTATGCCTACAGAGGATACAGTTACATACAGTGATGGCATAACGGAAGAAGTTTATGGCTTTGATGTGCCGGTTCCTTACATTGGAAAAGATTTTGATCTGGCTCTGATTGGGACAAAGGGAAAATGGTATGACCATAAAGTCAGCGTTTCTAACCCGGTTTTGTCAGAGGAAGATGCACAGACTGGGAGTTCGGATACCAAAGGTACAACTGCTTTGGAGGATGGCACATACAGCATAGAAATTACCTTTGAAGGCGGGAGTGGGAAAGCTAAAATCCTGTCTCCCGTGGAAATGACAGTAGCTGACGGACGGGCGACAGCAACGCTAAAGTGGAGCAGCCCCAATTATGATTATATGATTGTGGATGGGGAAAAGTATCTTCCGGTAAATACGGAGGGGGATTCTACCTTTGAAGTTCCTGTTCTTATGTTTGATGAACCGGTGGCAGTAATTGGGGACACTGTAGCAATGAGTAAACCCCATGAAGTGGAATATACGCTCACATTCCATTCAGATACAGCAGAAAAGAGATAAAGATGAAAAAAGGAAAGAAGACAGTCATTTTGTTTTTGACGGGATTGCTGTGGCTTTATGGTTGCAGCAGTCCTTCTTCCGATTCTGATTCCCTATCTGAAGTCAGGGGGGAAACAGAGGCAGATCAGGGATTGGAGGCAGAACTGGTTTATGAAAGAAGTATGGATGTCCGGTATGCCGAAAATTTTAAAGTGGATTATTACGAAGGGGGATATACCCTGCTGACAACAACAATAGATGGAGCCTGTTATTTAATTGTACCTGAAGATAAAGAAGTACCGCAGAATCTGGAGAAAGAAATTCC
>CAMWJC010000052.1 GCA_947174495.1 uncultured Lachnospiraceae bacterium
ACATCTCAGACAATTGTCCCATCCCGGAAATCGTCTTAAGAATACTCATTGCCATGGCAACCTTAATATCACCTTCCACAGCACAGGCAACTCCCTGCTTGATCAGCATAGAGAAAGCAGGAATCAGCATACCGTCAAGAACACCCGCCTTGCCCTGTGCAAAGCCGTCATAATGAGAGGCAACAAAAGCAATCTGTTCGTCTTTCACCCATTGTTCAAAAGCGACAACATATTTTGCCATATCCCAGACTTTTTCAACTGTGCCGCCATCCTCTATGTCAAAGGTGTCAAGGATGTCCTGCGCTTTCGCCCTGATAACGTCCTCATCTGTAATATCATCGGCAATCGCCCACATCTTTTCCCAGTCAAACTGCTTGGTGTAAAGGAACATCCTGTGGTAGAGATTCGTTTCGTCAATATACAAATCCATCATACCCGGATAGGGACGGCCGATCTGTGCCAGGTTGGTATCACGGAAACGGCGGCGTACCTGTGCGGCACGACACCAGTCCTCAATTTCTGCCTGCACCTGCGGATCACCACCCTCGACCACGCCTGTTATGACAGCATGACGCTTACCAGCTCGTTCAAGGTCAGCTACCATCTCTCCCACAGCACCGCAGGCGTACAGCTCACCCAGCCATGTTGCCGTATCGGTATTTTCATAATCAGGTGCTTTCTTCTTCTGAACGTTCACTAGCACCACCGGCACATCCAGATCCCGGACTGCCGGAAGCATATTATAAGACGTTGCGTAAGTCAGAAGCTGCAAGATCACAAGGTCAACATCCGCCGCACGGAACTTGTCACCGGCCGCCTGCGCCAGCTCCTTCGTGGTAACAATACCGCCATCCACGACTTCTACCGTATCCGGCAGTGTCTTCTTGAATGCGTCATACTGAGACTCAAATTCAGGTACTAATGACGGGAACTGCGGCAGATATGCTCCCAAAGCAATTGAGAAGACTCCAATTCTTGCTTTTGTATCTACTAACATGACAAATCCTCCTTTTTCAAACTCATCTTATTTATATTTTTTGATTTCAAAAGACTTCTTTATACACTCTCTTGCCCCTTTTAATCCATCGAATTCCTGATTATAAAGCATCTGCACCAACAGATTCCCGATAGCTGTAGCTTCACTGGGTCCTGCACAGACTGTGCGTCTGGTATATTTTGCTGTAATCTGGTTCAGATACTCTGCATTGGAACCGCCGCCCACTACATAGATACAGTCGTATTTTTTACCAGTCATCTGTTCAATCTGTTTAATGGTTTCCGCATAGCACTTGCCGAGACTGTTGTAGATTACCGCCGCAACTTCCCATTCGTTCTGCGGTACCTGCTGTCCTGTCTTTTCACAGTAATCCTTTACCGCACCAATCATACTCTCCGGAGCCAAAAAACTGCTGTCATTGCAATCCACGATAGAAGAAATCTTCTGTCTGGATGCCTGATCACAGATATAACCATAAGAGTATTCCTCTGCAAATTCTTTCCGAACGGACTGAATCATCCAAAGCCCCATGATATTTTTCAGATACCGGAAACGGTATTCATAACCGCCTTCATTCGTGAGATTGTGCATCCTGCTCTCGGCCGAACAGTCAGCCTCCATGAGCTCCGTTCCCATAAGCGACCATGTACCGGAACTGATATACAATGCATCATCTTCTGTGGTCGGTATGGCAACTACGGCGGAACCTGTGTCATGTGTGGCAGGCAGGATCACCTGACAGTCAAAACCTACTTCTTCCTGAATCTCTTTGCTGAAATTTCCTACGAAGGTCCCTGGCTGGCTGATCTCTCCAAATATCTTCCTTGGATAACCCAGCATATCGATCAACTCATAATCCCAATCCTTTGACACAGGGCTTACTAACTGCGTGGTGGTCGCATTGGTGTACTCTGTCCGCTTCACTCCGGTCAAAAGAAAATGGAAATAATCAGGAATCATCAGCATACTCTCTGCTTTCGCAAGCAGCTCCGGCTCCTTCTGTTTTACCGCCATCAACTGATAGATCGTGTTAAAAATCTGCTTCTGGATTCCGGTACGTGCATAGAGATCCTTTAGTGAAATCTCCTCATACACTTTTGCATCCATCCCGTTTGTCCTGTCATCACGATATCCGTAAGTTTTTCCGAGTATCCGGTCATTCTCATCTAACAGCACGTAATCCACAGCCCAGGTATCAATTCCCATAAAGGACGGTATCTTTCCAATTTCTTTACACCGTTTCAGACCCTCTTTAATCTCATAAAACAGTGCTTCCACATCCCAGCACAGGCTCCCATCCACACGTTTCATACCGTTTGGAAATCGGTAAACCTCTTCGAGAATCATTTTTCCATCCTCCAGGCTTCCAAGTATATGACGGCCGCTGGAAGCACCGATATCTATGGCAAGATAATATGTACTCATATTTTTCCTCCTGCTCCAAATGAAATACCGGACTTAAGTCCACGTTGACAGGACCGCTATCCGGGTTTGTATTCATAAAGTGATTTAATTATAAAGTTTACGGCACAATTTTATAATGTCCCCATTTAACAAAAATACTGTCTTATATTTCAATTCATAACAGTTCAGATACCTTCACGGTTACATGTATCTATATCTCTATTTGATCATCATTCTTATGTATAATCCGATATTGATTCGGTGTCATCTCATATCGTGCCTTAAACTGACGGTAAAAATAACTTAGATTTTCATAGCCTACATTTATCGCAATCTCTTCCACCGGAAGATCTGTCTCCATTAGAAACATTACCGCTTTTTGAAATCTCTTACGCATTAAAAGTTCCTGAAAGGTGTGGCCAGTACATTTTTTGATCATTCTGCTCAGTGCCGGAAGCGACAGATTGAAATCATCTGCAATGTGACTCAAGGATGCCATTCTGTAGTGGGAATCAATATATCTGGTAGTTGCCTGGATAACAATATCCTCATAGCTTTGGGATGAATCCTGCGACAACCTGTCTATATGATTGATTAAATATAGAAAAATCAATCCCATAGAATACTGATTGATGACATCTTCATTACTATTTCCGTCCATAATAGAAATGATCATGTTTTCCATCAGATTCGAAATAGCGTTCTGGTCTTGTAACCTAAAATTCAAATACTGCGGAACTGCATTATTCTGTTTAAGCGTCCCTACAAGAAAGTCTGCAATAATATTCTCCTTATTCATCATTTGAAGCGGTATATCAAAAAATTCCGGCAGGACGATAAAGTTAATTCCTATATCGCCGGTTCCGGCGCATTTTACACTATGCTCCACATGCTGATTTAATAAAAGCATATCCCCTTGCTGCATTCTTATTTCTTTGCCGTCAATATAGTGTGTTATCTCACCGGCAAACACATATACGATTTCAATATAATTATGCTTATGACGCGGGAATTCCACGAAACGGCTGTGACGCCTCACTGTGATCAGTTTCCCTTCCCGCAAAAACAACTGACTGTCAACTTCAAATTCATTCTTTTTTGTATAGATTTCTTTTTTCACATGCGGTTCTTCATCCAAATAAGCTTGTTCTTCTGATGTTATCATCTGCATTCTTTTCATCAGCTGTTCATCCATAACCATTTACCTCCCTGACTAAATGCAATGCAATCTATCCAAACACTTTATAAAAATATCATATCATAAGCTTTGTAATAAGCAAGAAGCCCTCCCTATATTTCCTTGATCTTTCCTTTGCATTCCAGCTTGGCTTATGCCTTCCGCGCAAACGATGAGAAACACGCTTTGCGAGTTTCTCACGTTCGCGGGCGGCGCCAAATTGGAATGCAAGCATTCCAGCTTGGCTTATGCCTTCCGCGCAAATAAAACAGCGGAGAGATGTCTAAATCCACTCTCCGCTTTATTCCTGAAAAACAGCATTTACGTATCACAACCAGATAGCATCTCCGTAATTCCACGTTTTCCACAATTCATTATCATATTATTATTCAATTACAGGTACCAAAAGCTTCACAGTATTTCCTTCAGTAATTCCATTTTCATTAAAGGCGTCCACCCGCACATAATATTCTTTCCCTTTTACCAACGCACCGACACGCTGCTCATTTCCAAATATCATGTAGCTGTGATAAAGCTTTTCCGGACTGCTGCCCCATAAAATGTTATATCCCACAGCATCTCCATCTGTAATTTTTACCATCATATCCAGATCATTTTCTCTTACTGCTTCAAACTCCGGTGTCTTCGGTTTTTCCCCATCTCCAATGCCAAATACTCTGAGACCCGAGACACACGGCTGCTGTCCATAAGGGACCTCCAGAACTGTCAGTTTCAAGAACCGCACTTGAACGCCTTCTTCCCTCACTACCAGATCATGGGATAAATCTGTCTCCGCCTCCGATTTATCCTCTATCATAAAATAATTCTTACCATCCAGAGACCCCTCCAGTTTCCAACGGGTTACATAATCCTCCTCCTCAATGTAACGCGCCTGTGTAGTTCCACGGATTTTCCCCGGTACCGGAATGTCAATCCCATCGTCAGCGAAATTAATCTGGACTGCATTCACTGTATATTCCCTCTCCAAATCAATCTGCAGCCACTCCCCGCTTTCTGCGGACGACGCCTGCCACCATGTCTGCACATTTTCATTAGCAGCCTGCCCGGGTTCTTTTCCTTCTGCATAAGAAGAAGCTGTCATCGTTTTTCCGAAACTTAACAGATACCATTTGGGATTCTTCCAAGTATCCATCCTGCCATCCTCTACCTCCATGGGCCAGTCCCCATAGCGCTGGTTGCAGAAAAGTTCCCCATCTGCATCAAATCCTGCCGGCCAAATTCCCACACGCCGCTCAAAATCATGATTTTTGCTGATCCGCATAGTAGCGGTATGCCACAGGTTCTCCTGTTTATCCCACATAGTAGAACCATGCCCTGCTCCCGGCAGAAAACCTCCCGGTTTATAAGAATAGGGATTATTATCCGCCAGGGTAAAGGGACCAAGTGGTGAATCCCCTACATATACTCCATCCGAATAAATATTATACTGTGTCCCCGAACAGGCATACTGCAGATAATATTTCCCCTGGTACTTATCCATCCAGGCGCCTTCAATATAAGGCTTATCGCTGAGCATTCCCCGGATCAAAGGAATATACTCTTCCGGTGTCTGTTCCTTTGCCGCCTGCCCCTGAAATTTAAAAAATCTTTCTAAAGCTATATCAATTTCATCTTCACTTTTGGGATAATTGCAATGGTCTTCTCCCACACGTTCATACCCTTTGCTCCATGCATCTCCTTCAATCAGTGCTTTTCGCTCTCCCAAAGGCTGCATTGTTTTCGGATCCAGTTCCACACCCCAAAGCGGCATTGCATTGGAGCAGCCCCAATAAAAATATACTCTCCCGTCATCATCGCAGAACAGATTCGGATCCCAGAAATCAAAGCTCCCCTGAATCTCTTCGTAAGGTCCGTTTAAAATATCCTTTGTACGATAAAAGTTACAGATTTCTCCCCGCTTGGAAGCACTAAAATACACATACTCACCAATCACCCTGACATCCGGCGCATAGTCATATAACGGCAAACTTTCCGGTAGGCGTCTGCTCTCCCAGTGCACCAGATCTTCTGATACCCATACACTCAGCGTCATAGAAGCAAAAATATAATATTTTCCCTGAAAACAAATCATCGACGGATCAGCCGCCTCCCTGCAGATCTGCATCTTAGGATTGCGCGGATCTGCATTAAACTGATAGCGATAATTAACATTAATCGGATTACAAAAAAACTTCATAAAAATATTCTCCTTCCCCAACTTTTTCTACTCTTCCATCTGGAAGATGAATCTCCGCCTCCGTCGGCACTGTTACTGTAATTGTCAACTTATCCCCTTCATAACTCCATGCCGACTTGATTTCTCCCTCTCTGGAAAAATAAGATCCTGCTACATAGCCAAGACGTTTGTCCGGATACGGCTGAATCTTCACCTTTTTAAATCCGGGTGCAAGGGGTTTGATTCCCAAAATATACTGATAATAAAACTCTCCCACACTGCCGAATGCATAATGGTTAAAGGAAACCATATTATCATCTGTTATCTTGTCTTCATTTACAGTTCCATCCTCCCGGATTGCATCCCACCGCTCCCAGGTAGTGGTCGCCCCCCGGTTGATCTGGTACATCCATCCCGGACATCCTTCCTGCAGTAGAATGTCGTAAGCAAGCTTTGTCTCCCCCGCCTCAATCAACATGGGAAGCAGATGCTCCGTGGCAAAAAATCCCGTCGTCAAGCCATCCCTGCGGACATTTTCCACATATTTCTTCAAAACCTTCTGTCGCAGCTCCCCATCGGGAATAACAAACTTCAAAGCCATGATGTAAGCCGACTGATAATCATCCGCCACATCTCCATCCTCTTTTACAAACATCTGAATGTACGCATCTCTGGTTGCCTGATATTGCTTACTGTATCGTACGGCATCCTCTTCCTTCCCAAGTGCTTTTGCTGTTTCGCTAAGTACCTTCAGATCATGCACAATAAAGGAATTGGAAATGGGATTATTATGCTGTGCCTGCCACGCCATATCCTTTCCAAGCGCCAACCAATCACCCAAAGATACCCCCAGCCAGAGATTTTTGCCTTCCATCTTACGGATTTCAGCTTCTACAAATTTTTTCATGCTCTCATACTGCCCCGGAAGCGCCTTCTCATCGCCGAACTGCCAATACATCATCTCCGGCAGGATGGTAACGGCATTTCCCCATCCAAGCATATTAACAAAACCAATACCCGCCGGCCCTGTCTGCGGCACAGTGGCACAGACATAACCCTCCGAATTATCCATCTGACCCAGCTCCAGATCTCTTAGGAAATTTCTCCAGAAATCATTAGTATCAAAATTATAGGCGCCTGTCAGTGCAAACACCTGCCCGTCTCCGGTATATCCCATACGCTCATCCCGCTGCGGGCAATCTGTGGGCACTTCCACATAATTAGATTTCTGGCCCCAAATCTGATTTTCATACAGTTTTTGTACCTTTTCATGTCCACATATAAAGAAACCTGTTCGTTCCATATCTGTATAGAGTGCATAGGCTTTTACCAGCCCTGGTTTATACTCTGCTCCGGACAGTTCTATATAACGGAATCCCATGTAAGTAAATCTCGGACGGTATACCTTTTTCTCCGCTCCTGCATGATAGATAATGGTCGCTTTTGCTTTCCTTAAGTTCGTGGTATATAAGCTTCCGTCTGGATTTAAGATTTCTCCGTGACGAACAGTCAGTGTTTCATTATCAAGAAACGCAGGATTAATCTCCACGATTCCAGCAAAGTTCTGTCCGAAATCCAAGATTATTCTGCCCTGTGATTCCGTTACTGCTTTTACAGGCATTTCTTCCTGTACATGCACCTCTGTCAAAGTTTTTTCCAATGTAAAATCCGTTTCACCGTCAAAAATAACCGGATGTCCAATTACGTTGATTCTTCCATCCGCAAAATAAATTTCACCGTCATATTCCCCTGCATACTCATAGGGAGATTCCAGTTCTTCCACATCCGCGCCGGAGTGAATTTCCTTTTCACTTCCATCAGAAAATGTAAGCTGCAATATCCACGAAACTGCAGGTTTTTCGCCGTATATCTGTGTCTGGTTCTCGCACAGGAACCTTCCGCAGTACCAGCCTTGCCCCAGATAAAAGACCAGTTCATTTTCCTCTTCGGAATTCTTACCTGCCGCTAACAGTTCTGTCACATCGTTCTCCTGATAAAGAACCCGGCGCGGATAATAAGTGTATCCGGGAGCAAACATCTGCTCCCCCACCTTCTTCCCATTCAGTTCCACTTCATACACTCCCAGCGCCGTAGAATAAAGTATGGCACTGACAACATTTTCCCCAGAAAATTTCTGGCGGAAAACCGCCACATCCCCTTCTTTATATTCCCTGTCTATGGTAATAAAATATTTTTTTAACTCCTGCATTTCGACTCATCCTTTCTTAAAGATATCAGATCATACTCATGGTAATCGGATAAAAATCAAATATATTTTTTCATAAATTCCGCTGAAAGCTGTAAGGATTTCACCGGAGATTTATCCACCCAGTTCTTATGGCTCTCCAGTATCACTGCATTCACTCCTGCTGCCTTTGCCTGCTCCACAAGGGCTTCCAGATTCATATTTCCATACCCCAGTTCCATACTGTCTGATTTTAAGATTGGCGTCATGGACGCTCCTGTTACTCTGCTTCCTCTGTCATTGATATGATAAAGCTTAAGTCTGCTCCCTAACTGTCGCATAAGATCCAATGCATCTACACCTGCCTCTGTAGGCCAGTAGGAGTCAAACTCAAAGTTCAGAAATTCCGGGTCCGTTTCCTCTATCAACAACCTGTATGCCGTTTTTCCTTTCGATACCTTGCGAAATTCACAATTATGGTTATGATATAAAAGTGAAACGCCTCCCTGCTTTAACTCTTTCCCTGCCTTGTTTAAATCTTCCGCCAGTTTCCGTACTGCCTTTTCATCCGAGTAATCAAAACGGTACATACCCGTTATAACCACATAATTTGTTCCAAACTTCTTCGCCTCTTCTAT
The DNA here is from genome assembly GCA_947174495.1 of uncultured Lachnospiraceae bacterium. GTDB lineage: Bacteria > Bacillota > Clostridia > Lachnospirales > Lachnospiraceae > Suilimivivens. The sequence goes on from CAMWJC010000052.1 coordinate 8,578, forward strand.
CACGGCCTGAGGGTCTCTTTGAATGGTTCCAAGGTCTTCATGTACACTTACCACTGACAATCCTGCTGCCTTTACCAACCCTGTCCAGTCCAGATTGCCGCCTTTTCCCACCGGCATCCCTGCCATTTTCGTCATCATCCGAACCATAAAAGAAGTGGGACGAATCATAAATCCATTTAATTCAATTCCATCATATCCGGCTTTTTTGATGGCAGAAAGTGTTTCTGCAGCCTGATTTTCCTTTGCTGTCACTGTTCCAAGCATAATCTGTTGTACTGCTCTAATTGGCATAGCAATGTCCTCTCTTTCAGTTCCGCATCTGCCCCTCCGGTTTCACTTCGTCGGGACAGATGTTATTTATTAATCAACAACCTTTTTAATCTTCTGCAGGGCATCATTCAGTGCCTTGACATCTTCCGGCTTAATCACGTCTGCTGCCTGCTTTAACATACTTTGCAGGGTCATCCTCTGCATCATCCGCTGCAAGGCCGGGTTATCCTTCACACTCTCTGCCACGTCTCCCCGGCTTGCTGATGCTTTAGCCGTCAGCCTCTGTACAATTGCATTTGCCTCCGGGCTTTTGGCTATCTCACCAAGGGTGTCCCCAATGGAATAACAATCCTTGCGCAAGTCTTCCTTGTCAAACCAGTTGACGATATCTCCCTCTTTCACAAAGAGATAATCCTTGTTTACTTCAGCAACCTTTTTTATTGTAATTTCATCTCTGCATTCTCCGGCTTGTGCAGCAACTGTGTGAACGCCTGAGATCGGAACCTCAAAACAGAATACCCTGCTGCCCTTCTGCTCTCCCACAAGTTTTCCATCCACATACAGCGCTACGGAAGGCTGGTTGGAATATACCTTTACCTGCGTCACTTCCTCCGCACGGTCCACATACCGCCGGCCGCACAGATGAACAAAGGCTTCTCCGCTCCAATATGCCTTGTACAAATAGAATGCATCTTTTTTCAGCTTACGGTCGATTGTTACCAGTCCTTTTTGATTTTCGCCATGCTTACCGCCCTCGTCTCTTCCATCTGCGGCAAAATCAAACATATTCCACACATGAGTCGCCCAAAGCCATGGACGCTCCTCTATCATACAGAGCATATGCTCATGATACAGGCACTGGTATTCTTCCGTATAGTCCCCCCTGTCAGGCTGGGAAGAATGATAGGCAGGATTTGCATCTGCCCCATATTCGGAAAATCCGATGCAGCGATCCGGATAGGTACTGTGGTACTCGTCAAAAAACTCATCCGTCTGAATCATCTCTCCCACATACCAGCCGAAATAAAGGTTATAACTGTTGATATCCGGTATCTCCAGCAAAGCGCTTTCCTTTTCCAACATAAACACATTTGCCATTACGGTTTTTCTTGTCTGATCCAACTCATGACATAATTTGTTCAATTCCCTATGGTTCTCTAACAATTCTTCATTTACTGCACTTGCCGCTGTTATCTCATTGGAGAGTCCCCAACAGACAATAGACGGATGGTTGTAATTCTGGATGACCAGTTCCCGCATTTGGCTTAATGTATTTTCTTTTCCACCACTCATATGCATGGTAATATAAGGGATTTCTGCCCATACAATAATTCCATTCTCATCACACAGATCATAAAATTCCTGTGCATGCTGATAGTGGGCAAGGCGGATAGTATTTGCCCCCATCTCCCTGATTATCTCCATATCACGTTCATGATGTTCACGGTTAAGGGCATTACCCACTCCTTTACAGTCCTGATGGCGGCTTACCCCGCGCAGAGGATAGAAGTGCCCGTTAAGGAAAAAGCCCTTCTGCGGGTCAATTAAAAAATGACGGCATCCAAATCTTGCAGTGACCGCATCTCCGCTTTCCAATTCTGCTTTGGCAGTATAAAGATAAGGATCGTCCACGCCATCCCATAAATGCACCTTAGACAGTTCAAATTCTGCTTTTGCATATCCCTGCGTAACCGGAACCTGCTTTGTCTCATCTGCAACAGTTACCGTAACCCTGTCTGTATTGCCTTCCGTATATACTTCCACAGTCACTGCCGCACTTGCCTCTTCCTTATCTTCTCCTCCCAGTGTAACCACAGGAGTTACTTTGATCCCGTTTCCACCATAGTACTCCATGGCGAAATGACTCTCGGGTACTATGACAAGGCGCACCATACGGTACAACCCTCCATAAAATGTAAAATCAGCTTTCTGCGGATATACAATATCATTATCTGAATTATCAACAGCAACCGCCAATTTATTTTCATCTTCTGTAAGTTTTTCCGTAATATCCACACGGAACCGGGAAAATCCCCCCTCGTGATGAGCCAGTTTTTCCCCATTTAAGTATACATCCGCAGTCATAGCAGCACCGTCAAATTCCAGATAAGCCTTTTCCCCCGCTTTCATCTCCGGCTTTACCAGAAGACGGCGGTACCAGCAAGTTCCCCGGTGATAATCATTTCCTCCGTCCTGCCCATCTAAAGCATTCCATGTATGGGGCAAAGCCACCGGAACTCCCTCTACCGCAACAGCTTCTAATACATTCTTTGCACTTTTCACAAAAACCCAGTTATTATCTAATTCCAATACCTTTCTCATTGTATGACTCCTTTCCACTCCTTTTATAATTAGATTTTACCGTTCTATCTTCTTTTTTGTGTTTACTTTTTCCATAATCTGTTTTCAAATTAAGGAAATATATAAAAATAATTATTTTAATAACATTAACACGAATTATTTTACGTCCGATACTTCTTCTTCCATTATAATGTAGGAAACAACTCCAGCGAAAGTAAATCTGGATCATAATATTAACAAGGAGGAATATCAATGGATAAATTTTCACCAAGCTTTCTTTTAGGAGCTGCAACCGCTGCGCATCAGGTAGAAGGAAACAACACAAACAGCGACTGCTGGGCAATGGAACAGATGGAACATACCAGCTATGCAGAACCATCCTTAGACGCAGTTGACCATTACAACCGCTATCGTGAAGATATCAAGCTTATGGCGGATGCCGGTCTGAATGCCTATCGCTTTTCTGTTGAATGGGCACGCATAGAACCGGAAGAAGGACATTTCGATGAAACAGAAGCGGAACACTATCTGGATGTCATCCGCTGCTGTAAAGAACATGGATTGGAGCCAATCGTGACCCTGCATCACTTTTCCAGCCCCAAATGGCTGATCGGAAAAGGCGGCTGGGAGGCAGAATCCACTGTGGAGGATTTTGCACGTTATGTCCGCTATATTGTGGGAAAACTGGGAAGCGAACTCCATTATATCTGCACGATCAACGAGGCTAATATGGGAATCCAGGTGGCTGCCATTGCCAAACGTTATATGCTGCAGATGCAGGCTCAGGCTGCAAAAGCACAAACTTCTGACGGTACTGTCCAGGTCGGCATCAATCTGGAAAAAATGATGGCAGGACAAAAAGCTGCTGCTTTAGAAAACCTGAAAGTATTTGGTGTGGAAAAGGTTGAAAATTTTACTTCCATGCGTACACCGGAAGGCGATAAGATCGTATGTCGTGCTCATGAGGCCGCAAGAACTGTGATTAAAGAACTCTACCCTGATATAAAAGTAGGACTTACTTTAAGCCTCCACGATATCCAGCCTGTCGCTGGCGGCGAGGAAAAGGCTCTGACCGAATGGAGTGATGAGTTCACTCACTATCTTCCTTATATTCAGAATGATGATTTTCTTGGTGTGCAGAATTATACCCGTTCTCTCATAGGACCGGACGGCTCTCTTCCCGCACCTGACGGGGCTGAACTTACTCAGATGAATTATGAATTTTATCCGGAAGCACTGGAACATGTTATCCGAAAAGTTGCTGAGGATTTCAAGGGGAACCTGATTGTCACAGAAAATGGTATCGCCACAGGTGATGACAAAAGACGCATTGCTTTTATTGAACAGGCTCTTATAGGTGTACAGAACTGTATCCACGATGGACTTCCGGTAAAAGGCTATTTCCATTGGAGTCTTTTAGATAATTTTGAATGGCAGAAAGGTTATTCCATGACATTTGGCCTGATTGCTGTTGACAGGACAACACAGACTAGAAAACCGAAAGAAAGCTTGGCCTTTCTTGGAAGCTTCCACAAATAATCTTTTCAAGAAATCATATCAGGGGCAACTACTACAGTTGCCCCATATAAAAGAACTGCTGCCTTTCATGCAACAGTTCTTTTGCTTCCCTTATGTATCACAACATCCGTAATCTCTATTATATCTGCTGCTGTGCAGCCGCTTTCTTATCAGCAATACGTTTCTGGACTTCAACCATTTCTTCCTTGCTCAGTGAGCACAGGCGCATGGCAATCAATGTGACAACCCATCCCAGAATAGGAAGTCCATACATGAGCACCATTGTCATCCAGAAAACACCTCCCGTTAATTCATCCGTAGGCTGCGGCATTGTCTCCCGGTAACCAATCAGGGCAACCGCACTGGTGGCAATGAGAGCACTGACAGAAGATACGAGCTTGTCAATCAGACTGTAAACACCGGATACCACCGCCGGAACATATTTACCGCCACGATCGAGCTCATAGTCAATTACATCGGCCATAAACGCATTGTTTCCGGTAGTAACGCACATCTTCGTGCCATTTAGAGCCAGTGTCAGGATAACATAGATTGCCATCAAAGGCATAGAAGCCGAAATATTACGCGTATTTCCGCCCATATGTAAGAAAACAAAGAAGAGAATCGTTGCACAGGTCACATAAATACACATATAAGTCCAAGTAACAATCGTTTTCTTATTGCCATGCTTCCCGGCATACTTTGCCCCGACAACCGCAAATAAAATAGATGGTATAATGCTCACTGTTGTCATTGTAGTGTTAATTGCCATATCTCCGATAATAATGCCGCCCAGCATCGTGGTAATAATAGTCTGGCTGGCTACCTGCTGCGCAATTTTATCCGAAGCTCCGGAAGCAATATAACACTGCAAAGGCCGATTATTTTTCAGCACCTCCATCATATCCTTAATTTTAAGTTTTTCCTTCTTTGCGGTAGTTCCCACAAAATTTTCCGGTTTGTCATACTCTGAAATACCGGCACAGGTGCATATCAGACCAATAGCAGAGACTGCAATAGTCACCCAGCAGACAGATGCAAGAAAACCCAAATTAAACCCGCCATATTTGGGCATCAATACCACATAAAAGATCATGCTTAAAGTGATAGGAACCACATAGTTGAAAATCGTACTCCATACGCCAACCATGGGACGCTGTTTCGGGTCATTGGTCATCAGCGCGTATAGTGTCTGTCCCGTCATGTTGTAAAGCGTATAGCCAATAATATAGATCACATACAGCAGCACAAAAGCAACAACCCCATGACCTTTTCCCGCAGCCCAGTTAAACATCAGCAGCGTGGCAAGAACCATAACCAACCAGCCACTGACCAGCAAAACTCGAACCTTTCCGAAACGAGTATTGACCTTGTCATACACAAAGGCTAATAATGGATCTGTAATCGCGTCAAAAATACGCGTAAACGTCAAAATTCCTCCTACTGCTACCGTTGCAATGCCAAAACCAATGCTGGCGGCATAGCTTGCCATACCAATCAAGCTGTAAAACCCCATTCCAACGAAACCACTGGCGGCAACCATGATGATCTGCCACAATTTTGCCCGGCGATACTGTACGCCGTCAATTGCACTCTGATTCGACTTATTTTCACCCATAACAAAAATCCTCCTATGAATTTATTAAATTGCTTTCCGCTTTCTTGAATTCATTATATAAAAAAGGATTTTTGCCCATGTTCAACAATTAATTATTACATTCATTTTTTAAGGAACATAAAAATTTTCTTATTTTTAAACTGTCATTTCCCAGCAGCCCCCATTTCCCAGGAAAAATCACCTGTAAACTGCACTTTTCATGACAACGGACAACACTCTTTTCGCACATGCCTGTAAATCCGCTTTTGTAAGCGGATAGCTGACTTCCCCTTCCTTTGCATCCACACTCCGCAGTATTTCCTCAATATCCTCTTTGCTTCCGGGCATATTCAGATCATTCCCCGCCCATACACATCCTGCTGCGTTAGAATGCCCGTATTTAAACTGCTTTCCCGGTTCCATATCAATACTTCCGGTGGTTCCCCAGTCTGTCATCACAACACCCTCAAATCCCCATTCATCTCTTGCAATGGCTGTAATCAGGTCATAGTTGTTTGCCGTATGGACTCCGTTCAGCAGATTGTAAGAAGTCATAATGGACAGCGGCTGTGAAGTCTTAACCGCGATTTCAAACCCTTTCAGATAAATCTCCCTTAATGCTCTCTCACTCACATGAGCATTGGTATGCGATCTGTTATCTTCCTGGTTATTGCATGCAAAATGCTTGATTGTAGTCCCTGTTCCACTATGTTTCTGCACTCCTTTTGTATCGGCCGCCGCACACATTCCCGCAACCAGCGGGTCTTCGGAGTAATATTCAAAATTCCTGCCGCATAGCGGGTTTCTCTGAATATTCATGCCCGGCGCCAGCCACAGCGTAATGCCGAACTCCTCCATCTCCTCCCCGACAATATCACCTGCCTCCTCAACCGCTTCCAAATCCCATGTCTGTGCAAGCAGGGTAGCAATCGGAATTGCAGTACAGTACTGGTAGTAGGTGACAGCTCCATCCGGCACTGGCGGCTTGGGAGCCCCTGCCATCAGCATTTCTATTTCCGGCATCGGCATTTCCGCCATCCCCGGAATCAGATTCTGTTCCTGGTCCGTTACAAAGGATTTTACAAGCCTAAGTCCTGCCGGACCATCTGCCAGCGCGATGTTAGCCACTCCTCTTTCCTCAAAGAGTTCTGAGGTAGTATCGCCTGCCGCTCCCGGACAGTTAACAGAAGCACTGCCAATAACAGTGGAATTTCCCAATCCGCCTCTGGAAGCGCCTACACACAAAGCTGCCAGTTCTTCTACCGTAAGCTGCCCTACCAATTCATCCAGTGTGATTTTTCCTGCAATAACATCCGTCAGCTTCCATACTTTATCGTTTCTGCCAGCTCCTGCGTCTCCAGTATAAGTAATTTCCACATTTTCTTCCCGGTACTTTGCTGTCTTTACTGAAAAATCCGCAGCATGGAGCGGAATCTGCGGTGCTGCTTCCTTCTCCGCTTTTTCTGTTTCATAGGTATAAGGACTGCCATCCCCTGCGGAAAGTTCCTCTATCTCACAGTCCGGTGTTAAACGGTTGGTTAAAATCTCTGTTACCGCTTCCTCATCCAGACAAAGAGCCGCCGCTATATGGGTATTTCTGGAATGATTCCCAACTCTGATGTAATAAATACCTGCTTCCATCACAAATGCTGCCTTCTTTGTATCATAAGACGCCATAGAGGAAGTCGGGCAGGCAATCGTCAGCACTTCACTTTCCCCCGGTGCAAGTTCCCCTGTCTTCCCATAAGCTGCCAGTTCCTGATAAGGTTTCTCAAGTCTGCCCACTGGTGCAGAGTAGTAGATCTGCACGACTTCTTTCCCACTATAAAACGCCCCTGTATTCGTGACCTTCACTGTCACTTCCACCTGCTTTGCATCTGCTTTTACCTCTTCCACATTGATTGCAAAATCTGTGTAGGATTTTCCAAAGCCAAAGGGATATGCAGGTTTGATACCGTAAGTGTCAAAATAACGGTATCCTACATAAATCCCCTCATGATAATACTCATCATCCAGATTGCCATTATGGAAGCTGAAACTGTCTGCCCCCGGATAATCCATATAATTCTCCGCCCATGTAGCTGTTAAATGTCCTGAGGGAGCCGCCTTTCCTGTCAGCACATCCACGAGCGCATATCCACCGATGTTTCCTGCCTGACTCATCAGCAGAATTGCTCCAATCCCTTCTGTATTACGAAGAAATTTTGTATCTATTACACCGCCCACATTCAATACGACAATAAATTTGGAATAGGAAACAGCCAGTTTCTGAATAACTGCTTTTTCCTCATCCGACAATTCATAATCGCCGGAAATATCCCGCCTATCCCGGCCTTCTCCTGAATTACGGGAAAGAACATAAACTGCCGTCTCTGCACGGGATTCCTGAATATCTTCATCTAAAACAGCGAGGGTTTCCGGCGCATGAAACGGGTCTGTCAATATCTCCAGAAATACTGCCGGACCATTTTCTTCCAGTTTCTGCCTCATCCTCCCATAATATGCTTCCTTTGACTGACGGACTGTTTCATCAAACCGGTCCAGCCAGTTATTAGTTGTCACTTCAAATCCTGCCTCTTTTAACCCCTGCTCCACATTTACAATAAAGCGGCTGTTCACGTCACCAGAACCAGTACCTCCCTTAATAGTAGCTCTCGCTCCATTTCCAAACAAAGCGATCCGTCCGGGCTTTTCTGAAAGTGGAAGCGTCCCGTCATTTTCCAAAAGAACCATTCCCTGTGCGGCAATCTTTCTGGAACGAGCCATATTCCGCTTTTCTCTCTCACTTATCTGCCCGTTTGATGTAGCATATATTTTGGCCATTTTTCTTCCTCCTTATATCATGCAATACTGTATTATTGATAAGCAAAAAGCTTTATCTTTAACAGCGTAGGACTGTTATAACGCATGGTTGCAACTTCATCACCATTCAATCGCCGCCTGGTATGCCATTTTCCTTCCCTGGTCTCCCCTTCTTCCAAAGAAAGGATATCAATATTGGGCTTATCAGAACCTGTTGAGAATGGTACGATCATACAGCCATTTGCAATAAGATAAAATTCATCTTCTGTCTCCTTTAATATAAGGCATACACCGTCTTTTCTCGTTATCATAGGCGAATCCATCATTACTTTAAATCCATACTGTTTAAAAACCATAGTGTCCTGTTCCGGTCTCTCACTGATCACCGCCTGTAGATCCTCTGTTCCATATTTTGAAGTTATTAATGACATCATGGACGCCAGGGTTTTATTATACCATGCATACTCCCCTCCATCCTGTGGAGTTAACAGCAAAGGATCTGAAGTATCTACGCCAAATAAATAACTATCCACCGCCGTAAATGGCTGTCCCATGTCCTCAAACCCGAATGGGGAAAAACCAAGGGCATGATAATGTCCAACAACATACACAAGACGCGGTCCGGCGTGTCCATGCAGTGCTGTCTCCGGAATAATAAGTGGATTCTTCATCTTTGTATATTCTTCACAAACACCACAAAAATCCTGTACATAAATATCCGGTGCCAATACATCAATATGCGGTGCACAGTATCTCCATACTTCCATCATACGTGCAACCGGCCCACCGCTTGGGAACATGCCCGGTTCCTGCCTTTTATCCAGCCATGCATTGACCATCATCGGCAGATCATATTCCTTTCTGCCCGCCGCTGCAACATACTCTATGTATCCAGCAACCGAATATGTCTGAAACACCTCTTCTGCCACCGTTCCAAAAACTTCCTCCCAGGTTCCGCATTCTGCCCCGTTCTCAACGGCAGTGCGTACATCTTCGCTCATTTCGCCCGTATGACTTCTCATATAATCTGCAAATTTCTGAGGAACCTTTTCATTAAAAAGCTTATCTGCATAGTCAGAATGTTCCCGGGCTGCTCCCTGCAGACCCGGCTCATTTTCCACCTGCACCAAAACAACCGTGTGCTCTTTTTCATCAATTTCCTTGATATGCCGCATCAAAGCTGCGAAAGCCCTGCTGTCCGCTTTCATTGTTTCTTCACAATGACTTGAAAGGGTTGTGTAGGGCATTCCATGAAAATTCTGTAAATTAATTTTTTTCCTTCCCTTTTGAACCTCTGCTCGCCAAAAACGCTTCAAATTGCATTTCACCCATTCAGGAGCATAATAACACTGTGCATTTTTCCATGTCCCAAACCAAAGAAATCCAATATGCATATCATATTTTCTTGCCTGTTCTATTAATCCATTAACTAGTCCAAAATCAAACTTTCCCTCTTCCGGTTCCAATAATTCCCATGTCACTGGTAAAAGCAAGGTATTCATATTCAAATTCTTTGCTTTCTGCCAGATCGGTTCCATCACTTCTGTGGATGACGAATTGGAGTTATGAACCTCCCCCGCCAGCATTATAAATGGTTCTGAATAAATGTTAATAATCGACTGCATCTTGCCACCTCCATCTTTTCTAGCTATTTTACATGAATTAGTAATTAGCAATGTTTTCTATTTCATTTTTTCTTTAATATTTTCGCTAAAAATTACCGATGTATTAATTTTTTAACTAAAAAATGAAATTTTTAACATCAAACCCTAAATTTCATGTATACTAAAAATATGATTAACCTACAGGAGGTTTGTTTTTATTATGCATATAAAAACTAATATAAATATTATAAATTTCCTAAAACAGGTTCAAAAATGCAGCGCTGAGGTTCTGTTCGAAACTCCAGAGGGCGACCGCATTGCTTTAAAATCTACCTTGAGCCAGTATATTTTCTGCACCATAGCTTCAAATCCTGAACTTCTCCAAAGTGGAACTGTTTGCTTTGAACAGGAAGATGATAAAGAACTTCTAAAAGATTTTCTATGTTGCTAATCACCTTGCCATAAATTAATATTATGTAAACCTATACAGAAATGAGGATAATATGAATATAAAGGAAAAACTGGATTTTTTCAGCCAGATCATTCAATGCAATCATAACCTTTCTCTGCATAGTTATGATCCGGAACTTATCCTGACACATTCAAATATCATGCAGGAAACCGCCTCAAATGATGACGATGCTCTGGCTCTTTTAAGTCTTGGCGAACCAATCAGGAAGCATATTGAAAATAAAATACACGAACCTTTATTCATAGACGATCATCTGGGTCTGATTTGGATTGTTGCATTTGAATATGAAAATAATTCCCTGTGCGGCATTCATACACTGGGTCCTGCCTACTCCGGCAGAAATTCTTATCAAAACATCAAAAAAGAACTGGATAAGCATGATCTCTCAGTAAGCAACCGGATCAAAGTATTTAAGCTGTTTGACCATATTCCAATTATACCAACCAATCAACTTTTTCAATATGCGGTAATGTTGCATTACTGTGTCACCGGCAGACGAATTACCACCAATGACCTTTATTTTTCAGAGAAAGCATCGGGAAAATCATCTTCCTCTGAAATTAATTTGATTACAGAAGAGCACCGGGGAATATGGATTGCAGAACAGGAATTTATGAACAGGCTGCGCGAAGGTAATCCTAACTATTTAGATGCCCTTGCACACTCTTCCAGTTTAAGCGATGGACCACGCTTTGACGTGGGCGATTCCCTGCGCAAGGCAAAATCAACCTCTATTGTCCTTCTGACCCTCTGCTCCAGGGCCGCTATTGAGGGCGGAGTTAATCCTTCTGTTGCTTATACCCTCAATGACTACTATATGCAGATGATTGAGGACTGTAAAAACATTGCAGAAACATCAACCACCTGTAGCACTCTGATGGAAGATTATGTGCAACGAGTCCAGCAGGAGAAAGCTAAAAATGACATTTCCGGACAGATCAGAAGTGCCTGTGATTATATTGCCATGCATATCAAAGAAAAACTGTCTATCCCTCAACTGGCTGAGCAGGTTGGATACACAGAATACTATTTTTCTCACAAATTTAAAAATGAAACTGGGTATAGCGTAACAGATTATATTAAACGCGAAAAAATCAGGCAAGCAAAGCTATTACTTTCCGGAACGAAAATGAGCATTCAGGAAATCAGCGATGAATTGTCGTTCGGTTCCCGGAGCTACTTTTCTTCTTCTTTTCAAAAAGAAACTGGTCTCTCTCCCAGCGAATATCGGGAGCAGAATATGAAACTTTAATACATTTATATCCTTATTTCCTGACACCATTGCCTGATGGTGTCAGGGAATACGAAAGGTTCTCAGCACATATTCGGGAACTCTCCCTGGAACCGAAGAACAAAACGATTCTGGCAGGTATTACGCAAATGATAACCGTAATTCTTAAAGATAAAATACTCATCAATTGACCAACTTCATTTTTTCGCTTAATTTCAAACCTTTCGGTCAAATCACTGATACGATCCAATTACTTATATTTGCATTTTCATATTGTACATTTCCTGGTCCGCCTGCTTCATAAGCTGATCCAGTTGAAAATCCTGAGTAATTGAAACCGACTGAAATCCTATACTCACACTCATCTCATAAGTCTTCTTATTCTGTCGTCTGCATCCTTCAAGCATCAAATTCAATTTTTCTGTCAATCCCGTAAATTCATCGCCATTTTTATGTGCTCCTAAAACTACAAATTCATCGCCGCCATAACGCATAAGAAGCTGGCCTTCGGTTTTGAGTTTCTTTATGGAATCAGCCACCACCTTAATATAAAAATCGCCTTCTTCATGCCCATATCCGTCATTCACATGCTTCAGTTTATTGATATCTACAAACACCATGCCAATCGGCGTATTATTCTGTTTACACTCTTTCAAGAGCCTGTCCGCGAAGTGAAAAAAACCAGACCTATTATAGATCTGTGTCAGACTGTCCAGCATCCAAACATCCTTGAGCTTCTTCACAAGGCGCTTCAATTCTTCCTGCTTACGCATACTTTCCAAAGCGTTTGAGATATTCATAAGCCATACTTGAAGCTGCGTACTATTATATGGAAGTTCGCTTCCACACATAACCAGATACCCCAGACAGTTTCTTCTAAAATGTACAGGTGCCACAATGCACATGCGGTTTTCGAGTTTTTCTATACACCCCTTTGGCAAAAGTTCTTTACATTCAAATTCTGGATATTCCGTAAAGTTTCCGTTCTCATATGCAACCGGAATATATATTTTCTCGGAGTAACCTTCCTTAATCCGATAATCATACTCGATGGTATCTTCCGATACACTGTCCTCACAGAGACACAAATACACAAAGGAAAAATTCAACTGCTTAATATATTCCTTTAAGCATTCATAAAGTTCCTGCATATTATCGCAATCATTCAAGTTCGAGACCATATTCTTATTAATTTCCGCCATATTAGCAGCCCCCAGCTTATGGCTTACATTCATAAACTGAACCTCAGAAAGATTACGTATTTTATGCTCCTGACATCCGCAGCTTCCTCTATAGCAGCATTTCACCTCAAATTTCCGGTTTGCTATTTTTTTCTTTTCTACTAAGGCCTTACAGGCTTCATATCCAATCTGTCCCTGCGGTTTCTCAACCGTTGTAATTTTAGGCGTCAGATCAGATGCATTAGATATATTGTCAAATCCTGTAATCAATATGTCCTTTCCTACCTGAACACCGTGTCTGTAAAATTCCAAATAAGCACCCACTGCCATATCGTCATTAGCACAGATAAGTGCGTCCGGTAACTTTTCACCGGATTTCATCAAGTGCTCCACAAGCGTTTTTCCGCTGTCTACCCAAAAATCACCATAGTGAATCCGATCCTTTCCAAGGGTTAAACCATACTCTTTCACGGCTTCCATAACACCTTTTAGTCTTTCAACACTTTCCAGATTCTGCTCCGGTCCGGATAAATAGCAGATGTCACTTACTCCATGTGTTTCTATTAGATGTGTTACAATATCCCGCATAGCCTCCCGGTTATCTACATAGAAAACAGGCATTGAAGGGATGTGACTTTCGATACTGATGGCAGGTGTTCCCGAATCCACAATCCGCTGTGTAATCTCAGCGGCAAACTGTTCATTCTGTATGGTATCCCTTGCAAAAATAATTCCGTCATATTGTGTAAGATCCGGTAAAAACAAAATCTGAAATTCTCCGATTCCATACTCTGACTGCCTATAAATATCGCCATTGCAGGTAAATACAAAAATATTAATATTTTCTTCATCTGCATATTTTCTAATTCCTTCCAGGAGACG
>CAMWJC010000053.1 GCA_947174495.1 uncultured Lachnospiraceae bacterium
AAAAGCAGCACCTTTCCCTTATTTTTCCGAAACCATTGATTATATTCAATCTGTGACCGTATAGCCTCATCAGAATCAAATCCCCGTTCTTTCAGTCTCGCACGAAGACGTTGTTCAATCTTCTCGTCGGCCGGACACAATACAATAAAGCTTCTTTTAGACAATCATCACTATATCTATGTTCATAATCAGTTCCCGCATAATCCCACCAGTTAATTCCCACTTCATCTGTATCTATACAGACATATTGACATGCGTCAAGGTGCCTTTCTATTTCGTCCTTTACCGTTGATTTGCCAGCCCCGCATGTACCAGTAATGACCACTAGTTTCATGTCTTGCTTCCTCCATATATTTCTTTACTTCTTTTGACAATTCTCACAATAATACACTGTCCCGCCCATAAAATTTACTTTACGGATCTCATGTCCGCATTTCATACACGGCTCAAACAATGTATTTTTACTTAACTGGGTAATATATTTTCCCTTTTGTCCAAATAAGTCCCTTTCCGTATCCCGACCGCCCTGTTCACACATTTCCTTCAGGATTTTCTTTATTGAAGTATATAACGCCATAAAGTCTGTTTCAGATGCTTCTCTCATGTCAAAGCGCGGATCAATTCCGGCATCCCACAAGATATCCTGCAATACACCATTCCCAAGTCCCGGTATTCTCTGCTCTGTGGCAAGGAATGCCTTTGCGGTTAATTTTTTATGGTTACCTGGATAAAGACTCCGAAAATATTCAAAAGTAAATTCATCACAAAGCGGATTAATCTTACTGCTGGATGATATATAGTAATCTTCTGTACATTTTCCTTTCGGTAATACATATATAAAGCCATACATTTGTATTGACACAAAAACAGCCGTCTCATCATCAAAGTAAATGGCCAATTGATGCTTTTTCGGAAATTTCTTTTTCTCTTCATAATATTTTGGATACGCACCATCGGCAAACACTACCATACAATTCTCTGTATCCATTTCAATCATACCACCATGATAGGTCGCATTCATAACAGTCTGTCCTTCCAATAAGTCTCTATAGCTCTTAGTATCACCATGAAAGAACGCAAAACTGTGAGGTGTGTATAATACTTCAATATAACTTATTATTTTTCCTGTCAGGTTCTTCTTTATCTGACTGGATATCGTATAGCTTTCTGGTAACTCTAACATATTATTTCCTCCCGATTAAGAAATAAAATTCTCCCCAGGACCTCACTTACCACATAAATCCTTGAGATGAAGTTTCTAACGAATATTATATTAAAAGAATCCTGACATCTTATGTCAGGATTTATTTTTTTCGTATATTTTTTTTGCCCGTTCTGCTATCACTTTTTTTAGGGAAAGTGGTTCTATAATCTCCACAAGGGGGCCAATGGAAAGCAAAAAGCCAATTACCCATTCATCATATGGAAGCCATACCGTGACCAGCAGATCACCATTCTCCTGTCTTTGCACCAGATCGGGGCTAAACTCATCATACACTCTATAAGTTGCTTCTTTTGAAAAAAGGAATACAAACTTGCAGTATTCTTGTGTGGATGTATCCTGATATTCCAGCAAAGGCGGAGGCTCTATTCCTTCATCCAACAGTTCGCAATCTAAAATACGGCTTAATCGGAAAAATCGATACGCCTGTCGCTCCATACAAAATGCATGTAAATACCACGCCCTTGATTTGTACAATAATTTTACCGGTTGTACAATTCTTTCACTGAAGGCAGCACTCATGCTGGCATAATGAAGTTTTACACAGCGTTTTTCAAGGACTGCTGTCTTTAACAATTCAAAATACTGCTTATCTCTGGTTTCATTTCCCCATCGTGAAAAGTCCACTCCAAACCAGCTTTCTGAAGGAGCAGAAAAAAGCGCAGTCAATTTTTCCAATAAGCCATCCGGATAAGTATTACCGGTAACCACAAGACTCTGCAAAGCCGCTAACAGTTCCCTCTTTTCCCTTTCTGACAACATGGCTTTACCCAGAACGAAGTCGGACATCAGGTGAAATCCCCCACCGCGTCCTGTTTCTGCATAGATAGGGATTCCTGCTTCGCTCAAAGCTTCAACGTCACGATAAATAGTGCGAACAGAAACCTCCAGCTTCTCCGCCAGTTCCGGTGCGGTGGCATGGCCTTTGTTTAATAAATGATATACTATTTTGAATAACCGGCTCTCTTGCATAGAAAATTTCTCCTGTTATTAAGCATTCCAGAATAGAATAGCACTTCCTATCATTATCCGCAATCAGCATGAATCATAACATAACCTTCTTTTAAAAATCTATGTAATTTATTAAAAAAAATAGAAAATAGTCTTGCTTCTTACCTATAAAAGATAGTAAAATATAGGTAATTATATCAGCAAACTGAAAATACATAATAAACGATATGTTGTCTGAAACATCCTTGGGTGGGGAAGGAGATTGTGCTATGGGTATTGGCAGGGTAACATCAACGAACAGTATGTCAAGCATGCAGACGAATACGGCTGCTTCAACAGATCCAAAAATTAAAAGCATTCAAAATGAAATCAAAGATGCAAAACAGCAGATGCAGAAGTTATCTTCAAAAGAAGAACTTTCTGCCAGCGAAAAAGCGGACGAACGGAAGAAACTTCAAAAAGGGATATCCCGTCTCAATACAGAACTGGAACAGCATCAGGAAAAGCTTCGCAAGTCACAAAAAAGAGAAATCATGCTGGCGGAGCTGCAGGAAGATCAGAAACTGACAAAAGAGGAAAAATCCGAAGATAAAATACAGACAAAAGAGGCATCCTCAGATAAGGCAGACGAAAAGCAGCTGGCAGGGCGTCCGGGAACTGTCATATCCAGAAATAGCGATGGCGTTGTTATGATAAAGGAAGAAATGAATCCGGATGAGAAACGTGGTGTAGATACAGAAAAAGCCAAGGATGACAAGGCAAAAGAAGAACGCCTTGACGAAAAAAAGAAAAAAGACACAGACAGTGATGAGGCTGCAAATACCAACCTATCCCCCAAAGAGATATACGCAATTACATCAGCAGACTCTTCCGTACAGCAGGCAAACCGTCAGGGGCCTATCATAGCTCAAACCAGAGATGGTATTGCTATTTTGAAGGGAGAAATCGATCAGGATGAAAAGCGCGGTATAAATACAGACGAAAAACAGACTGCGCTCGAAAAGATGGAGGAACGGGAGCAACGAGCAATAGCATTCCAATCCGCTATATTAGGTGAAGCAAATAATGCAATGAAATCAGCCGCAGAGACTAATGTGTCCGGAATGAAGAACGAAACACAGGTTAATGTAGAAAATAACGCTTTTGTTAAGGCTATGAACGTATTACAAGAAGCTGATCCGACACAAGAGAGATTTCATGTTTCTTTTAGATAATCAAAAACTTTATTAGTAAAAGAGCTTAACTTAGATCGATTGTTTCATTCGTCTAAATTGAGCTCTTTTTTATAAACTTCAGAATTACTCTTTCATAAGTTTCATAATCCGTCATTGCACTGTTTGCATGGTCTGCGCCCTTTATCATCGTCAATTCTTTTGTAGATTTGCATGCCTCATAAAGCTCCACTCCCATAGAAGGCGGAACTACGGAATCCCTCTCTCCCTGAATAAACAAGATTGGAATATTTGTTTTTTGAACTGCCCCCAGCGCAGTGTCCGCTTCCAGATCAAAGTGCCCGAACAGGTAAGCGCCCAGCTTGATAAGCGGATAAACCGGTTTTACGGGAAGCTTCTTTGCTCTTATGGTTTCCTTTATGATATCAGCCGGTCCGGAATATCCGCAATCTTCTATGATCCCTCTTACATTCCCGGGTAATCCAAGGGTCGAAGACATCATCACAGAGGCCGCTCCCATGGATACCCCTGCAAGAAAAATGTCCGTGCCTTCTCCAAATCGTTTCACAGCGTATTCGGTCCATAATTTACAATCATATCGCTCCTTTATCCCAAAAGTGATCACATTTCCTTCACTCTTTCCGTGGGCGCGCTCATCGATCGTAAGGAAATTGAATCCATTCGTTTTACATATCTGAAAAAAGCCGTATCCATCCCAGGCAGCCATCCCGTGATATCCATGAAAAAATAGAATAAGCGGCGCATCCTTTTTCCCATGATATAGTTTCCCACAAAGCCGCAGGCCATCCTCAGAAAGAATACTGACCTCCTCGCTGGAGGTTCTTTCCATATCCTCTATGACCTTAAGCATCTTGTCCTTATGTGCCCTGTATAAATTACTATCCGGAATTTGGCGTGCAATCGGACGCATTCTAAACGGATGGCAAAATACAACACGATACACCGCATATACCGAGAGGAGCCCCAATAAAAGCAGAGAAATCAAGATTACAAATACGACTATCATTTTTATCCTCCTTGCTGCGTTTTTCTCTACCCCACAGTATACTAATTTTTCTTTGTAATCCAGAAATACACATCTACTCCCCATGTATCATCCAAATTAGACGTATAGGCCTCCTGCACAGCCTCTGCCAGACCTTCCGTATCTGAATAAAAGCCTATAGGGGTTGCAGTAATATTTGCCCCTTCTATATCTTTAAAATAGAAACGGAGCTGTCCGCCGCTGAACAAATACAATTCACCGGTCTTTACATCAGCTATGGTCTGTTCGTCATCTCTGGTATAATTTCCACGAACACTCTGTGCCACGAATCCGCCTTCTTCATCATAGGTATAAGTAGGGAACAACAGTGCAGAATCAGAAAGATAATCAAGCATAGTTAAAGACGCATCATTATTATACATATCTACATTCCATTCCGTAGTGCCATCCCTGCCAATACGGACTGAAATAACATTTGTCAGAATTTCATCCTCAGGCACATCTCCCCTATCCGTTCCTTCCATGCCGGTACCGCTACCGGTCTGTACAGAATTATTTCCCGAATTTGTACTTTCTCCAGTGATTACCTCTGCAGGCGGTTCTCCCGGATCTTCCGTCCCCGCTCCGCAGCCGGACAGTACCGACACGCCGAGGGCAAATATCGCAGCCATGGTTCTCAGTTTGTTTTTTTTCATATTCATCGTCTCCTTTTAATCATCGTTCTCAGTTATCAAAGTCACTATGCTCACCTGCTTCAGTCTCGCAGAAAAAGCCCACGCAAAAAGAAAGAATAGTAATGGTATAGCAGCCAGAGGCAAAAACGTACCCATCATGCTGAACCCCGAATGAAAATCTCCAATTCCAAATGACCGGAACACTCTTCCAATCAGTCCGTCAGCAAAAACTACAGAAACCAAAAGACCTATAACAGCGCCTGTCATAACCACAGCCAGAAAACGAAGCGCAAAGGACAGCCGGAGTCTTGCTGTGGATAAACCCATACTTTTATAAACAGCCATATTTCCTGTTTCCGCCTGCAATAGTTTCCCGGAGATGAGTGCCACTGAAATCATAATAAATACCGCCGCAATCAAATAAATTATCACAATCAGAACATGCATCATAAGGACGATTCCATCTAATCCTGACCAACTGTTGGTATGAACATCTATTCCGCGATAGTGTTTCTGTAGATAATTCATTGCATAGTCCCGAACATTTCCATTCTCTAAAATATAGTGATAGCACCAGATATAACCGGTAATATCACCGATTTTGGAATATCCCTCCAGGCTCATTCCAATGTTGCTTCCCATACCGTTTGCACACTGATAAATCCCTGATACCTGATAATTTTCGGTTCGCCCGTTTGCCGCTACCCGTACGGTATCTCCTATGGAAAGCTCCAGCTCATTTGCCACAGTATCCGTGATCAGAACGCTGTCCCCATCACAGACTCTACCCCTTAAAATATGAAACCAATCCGTATCATTCAGTATATTGGCCTCATATATCTGCCCATTTACCGTAACGCTCTCCATTGCCAGCTCATAAGTTTCCTGAACAGGTGAATACCATTCTATGATCCGCTCAATTTCATCCATCGGCACATCTCGGTTAAATGGCTGCACTCCAAGATCATGATCCGCCACACTAAAAGCATTCATCAGACCTTCCCCGTTTGGTCCCAGCCATGTTCCCATCCTCCCGATAACTGCCAGAAAAACAGTCAAAAAGACAGCTATCAGAAATAATGCAATGTAATTTTTCTTTGCGTAGCTAAGCTCCCGCAGTGCAATATGCCATTCCAAAAACCTCTGACGGATTACTGTCCGCACCTGTTTTCCCCCTGCTGTTCCCCCGATGGTCTCCATAGGTGCTACCAGCAGTATTTTTCCAGTCCGCAGGATTAAGAAGACCGCAAACAGCAACACCAGCGCCATGAGTAACAATAGACTGAGCAAAAAGGGTAACTTTACAGTAATCAGCATTCCTGTGGAGGATACCATCCCCCTTGCCAGTCCGCCAGCAATCCATTCTGCAAAGCTCAGACCAAGGATCAGTCCTGTCAGAATCACTCCCCCATAAAGCATCAGGTATACATTCCGGATTTCCTTTCCGGGCATCCCCAAAGTCTTCAAAACCGCCATATCCTTTTTATCTTGCTCCACTACTGCCGATAAGCTATGTCCTGTCACAACAATACAGACAATAAATAGCACAACAGAAAAGGCAATCAAAAATCCGCAAAGAATATTTTGCAGCAAAAGCATATAATCCAAGATGGATTCCTTTTTGTAGGTAAATTCTGTATAAAGTAAGACATCTGACCCGTCCTGAATTGCCCTTTGGAAATCCAATGCCGAAAGACTGCTTCCCAAACCTTGAAAAATATGCAGCATAGCGCCTTCCCGTCCCAGCACATCCACTTTTGCCGCAGTGGAAATCACCTCCTGCATGGCAGCATAGTCTTCTCCGTTTATCAGAAAACTCTTCATGTCGATCATGGAGCTTCCCATAAAGCCATCTGCAAAATAACCCGCGACCGTCAGGCTGACAATGCCGTCCTTACGGGATAACTCAAACTGAATGGTATCACCTGTTTCCACGTCAAAGCTGGCTCTCATAGCCGGAGAAATGTAAACCGTCCCTTGCGCAATTTCAGGAGCTGACAGTTCCTTTCCCTCCGCAGTAATAAAACGGTAAGGAATTGACCCGTCATAGACGATCAGCTGCCCTTCATTATCAGAATAACCTCCGTTTACTTCATAACCGGCATAAATAAGGGGCTGGTGTATAACCTTTTCCACATCCGAAACATCTTCTATTTCCTCCGCCAGACCTTCTCTCTCGCCATTGATCCATATGGTAAAATCACCAAAGCCCAGATAATCCATCTCTGCTTCCACAGAATTCTTTCCGCTGACATACAGGGTCAATGAAGAAAACAGACACAGGGAAAGGACGAGCACCAGCAAAAAAATCCCACATATACTCTCTCTTTGTTTTTTCCATGTTGCCTTTAACAACATTGCTGTTCTGGGCAACACGGGTTCTTTTAACAGTATTTGGTTCTTTCTCATGTAAATTCTCCCATATCCTGCTACCAACGAAAGCCTTCCAGCCAGGACGCCAGTTTCTGTTCTCTTTCTTTTTTCCTTCCCAGATACGGTTCCAGCATAAGTTCTCCCATAATAATGCCATCTTCCAGATACAAAATACGGTTGCCACGCAAAGCAGCATCCCTGTCATGCGTTACCAGCAAGACAGACTGTCCTTCTGTGTGAGCCATGGTCAAAAGATCCAGCACTTCCTCCGTATTCGCTTTGTTTAAAGCCCCTGTAGGCTCGTCCGCAAACAGGAGGACCGGCTTTGTGATTACAGCTCTTGCCACGGCAGCCCGCTGCGCTTCCCCGCCGGAAACCTGTGCCGGCAGTCTGTCTTTTGCTTTTTTCAGATGCATTTGCAAAATCAGCATATCCGTCTTTTCTTTGACCTCTTTTTCAGACATAGAACCACAAATCAGCCCCGCCATACAAATGTTTTCTTTCAACGTCAGACTGCTGACCAGATGAGTGCGTTGAAATACAAAGCCAAAATCCTCTGCGCGCAATTTTGTGAGTTCTTTTTCTGAAGCATTGGTTATATCCTGTCCCCGATAGCAGAGCTTTCCACCGCTTGGCTTATCCATTCCGCTTAAGACATAGAGCAAGGTGGATTTTCCGGAGCCCGAAGCTCCCATAATCACCGTAAAATCTCCTGCATATAGCTCCAGACTGATTCCCTGTAGGACAGTATTGTCCCCATAGCTTTTTGTGATCTCTTTTCCTGATAAAATTACGTCCTTATTCTCCATAAGCCTTCTCCAACTTTGCTATCATGTAATCCAAACAGGCAAGCTGTTCCCTTTCTTTATTCAGCTCTTCATTTTTCAGCCTCCGGCATCGGCTGATCAACCGTTCCTGTCCCTGTATATTCCCCATATCCCGATAGTGCTGATACTGTGAGATCATGGCCGTATCAGCCCCTGCTTCCGCCAGTTTCATATTTAGTACAGAATCCTCTGTCATCCTTTTTTCCTCCATAGCTATAGTAAACGACATTACTAATGCCGTTCACTATAAATGTTACATTTTCTCTTGTAAAATAGCAAATAGTTATATATTATAGAACTACATAGCTTTTAGGAATATTTACTCATCATATTATAAAATTTATCCAAGGAGTATATAAATGATCGAAACAAGACTACTGCAATATTTTCTGGCTGTTGCCGAAGAACAAAGTATTACAAAGGCTGCCGATTACCTGCACATTACCCAGCCAACCCTTTCCAAGCAGATGATGGATCTGGAAGCAAGTCTTGGAAAGCAGCTACTGATTCGCGGCAAAAAGAAGATAACCCTGACAGAAGACGGTGCTTATCTGCGGGGAAAAGCACAAGAAATAATTTCTCTGATAGAAAAAACAGAAAATTCTTTTCATGAAGGAGAACAGACGATAACAGGCGATGTCTATATAGGCTGCGGTGAATTCAGAAGCACTTATGCAATCATGAAAATAATCTGCTCTATCCAGCAGGAAAATCCGGGGATCAATTTTCACTTTTTCAGCGGCAATGGAGATCTCATCATAGAAAGGCTGGACAAAGGACTGTTGGATATCGGAATCCTGTTGGAACCGGAAATCAGCCCCAGATACGATTATCGAAAACTCCCTTTTTGTGAAACCTGGGGAGTTCTTATGCGCAAAGGCTCGCCGCTTGCTGCCCGTGAGTCCATTTCCGCCAGCGACCTTTCAGGTCTGCCGCTGATCGTATCAAATCAAACCTTTAACAGCAATCAGGCCAATGCATTTTTTGAGGAAAATAAACCATCTTCCCATGTTGTTGCCAGCTATAACCTGATTTACAATGCCGGACTCATGGTAGAAGCCGGAATGGGATATGCCTTATGTATTGATGGACTCATTAACACAACAGGAGACAGCCCTTTAGCATTTCGTCCTCTTGCCCCTACCTTTCATCCAAGCCTTTACCTTTTTACCAAGAAATACCAGACGTTTTCAAAAGCCACAAAATTGTTCCTTACCCGTATTCAAGAAGAAATATTTTTCTGAAATGTAATCTGAACGCCTCCGGAGCCAAGTGTCTGTGCAAGCCCCTCCGGGTCATCCACACGTCCCAGCGGCGTGTAACTGTATGAAGTAGAAAAACTTTTATAGAATAGAACCAGACAGTCAGAGCCATATAACATCAGATCACCTGCATTGATTCCAGCCGGAACACCGGAATTGGCCGGTAAGCTGTCGGTTAAATAATAGTACTTCTCATTTCCATTGAGCTCATTCATATCAAGAGTAAGCGGAAGCTGTGCAGCCAACGCCTGTGCAGCTTCGTTATCATACAATTTGGCAGAATAGATAGTGTCACCTATCACTATTTCAATATTTTCCACAATATAATCCTCCTTACCACTTTTTGACATTTCCTGCTGCTCCATCTCTTTCTGTTCTGCATTTTGCTGTTCCTGTGTACTTGCAACAGGTTCCTCCGTATCTTGCTGCTCCTGCGTACTCGCTGCAGGCTCCCCTGCATTTTGCTGCTCCTGTTCACTTACAGCAGGCTCCTCTAAATTACTGCATCCGGAGATGTGACATGCAAGCAGCACGAAAGATAGCAGCAAAAAAGCCGGCTTCAAGGTAATCTTTCTCATATATAGCCTCCATTTGACCACAACCTGCAAGTTTGTGGTCACACAAACTTGCAAGTGAAAGATTTATCTTTCACTCTTCCCTCCAATATCAGTCTTCAACAATATAAAGCTCCTCATTGATTTTCCTCTTTAAGCCTGAAAAGCTCTCCATTCAGAAATTCAATGCAGGATCTGCTTTCACGAATTTCATTCAGCAGTTCCTCTCTCCGCTTCTCCAAAAGGTACAGGCTTTCTTTTTTATTTCCCTGCGTTATGCAGTCACAAAAACGGGATATCAATAATTCACTGCACCCGGCATCCGCCATGTTCTGAATCAGTTCCTCCGTGTTTTGATAGCCTTTCATTTTATCCCCATAACCTCTCCTATCTTAAACTCTCAGGCACTTTTTCCTTCTTCCCCTCTGATCACAACTTCTCCACTACATTCCATAACCGGATTTTCCCGGACGATTTCTCCCACACTGTCAACTGTGATGATGCCGGATTTAGGATTTTTGATAGAAATAACATGCCCCCTCACATCTGCTTCCACATCAGAATATTCAAAAGAAAGATCCGTGTCTTCCATAGTACAGTTGATCAGTTTCAGA
The DNA here is from genome assembly GCA_947174495.1 of uncultured Lachnospiraceae bacterium. GTDB lineage: Bacteria > Bacillota > Clostridia > Lachnospirales > Lachnospiraceae > Suilimivivens. The sequence continues at coordinate 10,656 of CAMWJC010000053.1, forward strand.
TTCTTACAATAACACAGCGGCTGTGTTCCAATAATTTTACAGTTGATCAGTGTCAGTCCGTCTGAAAACCAGCCCAGATATTCACCTTTCACAATACTGTCCCTTACTGTAACATTTTTGCTGTGCCAGAAAGCATCCTTTGTATCCAGCTCACAGTCGTCTATCTCCAAATTTTCCACATACTGAAAGGAATACTTTCCTCTCATCTTTACACCGCGAAGTTTCACATCCCGACTGTCCAAAAATAAATACTCAGATACAATATTCGTGTCAATCAACGTAATATCCTGAGACTTCCAGCCAAACTCCTGGGATTCCACCTGGCAGCGTTCTAAGCGGATGTGCGCACACTCCCTCACTGCCTTGATTCCTTCTAAAACACTGTCTGTAATGTCACCATTTTCCGCATACCAGATTGCAGCACGGGTTTTGTCATCCATAGAGGATTCTGTCATGGTAAATCCCTTTACATGCCATAAAGGATAACGCAATGAAAAACGACAGTTCTTAAGCCCCACATCTGCTGATTCCTTCAACACGGATTCCCCGTCTGCAGGACCTGCAAAAACACAATCTGTCACATCTGCATTTTGCAAATGATACAGCGCACGCTCCTCATCAAATTGCTTACCGATAATGTTTGTTCTTGTCATCTTCCTTATCCTCCATATCTATTTAATCAATGATGATATTCCAAAATCTCTTTATTATATCTAAAGTCTATATTCCTTTATGTCAAATAGCAAATATCTATATTGAATGAGTTTACATAGGTTTTAGGAATGGATTCCGAAGAGTCTCTACTGTTCCGCAATTTGAAAAGAATAAGCATCTTCATAATTTTCCCTGTGATAATAAGTTGCAGTCAAGGCGGACTGATCAAACACAATACTCCATTCTGTAGATTCAAACTCTCCAAAATTATCTTTGCTGACACTGTCAAGAGCATCCCTTACCTGAGTCTGTGTCATAGTCTGTTTTTCGTTCAGAAGCTCTGTCAGGATCTCAAACCGCGTATGAGACTGCTGTGTACCGATTCCCTGCTTTTCACCCTCTGCCAGGTAGAAATTAGTTAAAATCGGTGTCTTGATGACAATCATTTCATTGTCAATATATTCTACCGCAACACTGTTACCGTAACTGTCCGCAATCGCAAAATGAACCATGTAGTTCATGGAGGCATGTAAGTCATACTGTTCCAGCAAATCCAAAGCTTCCTCTACTGTGGCTGCCTGATCCAGCATTAATCGAATTGCCGTGGTTGTTGTAATATCGGGTTTTTCTGTATTCTGTCCAATCGTTGCCCTATCCTGAATCATATTAACGGAAACACACAGTCCTTTTTCGTTCATCCCATCAAGCGGTGCATAAAGCGCTGCAACTGTCAACATCTCATCTGATAAAAAACTTGAAGCGAAACCGGCCCCTTGACGAACAAAATCAAAATTCACCGTAGCGATAGACGCATAACCTGTCTCCGGATAAGCCGTGACTACTAATGCATTACAAGCCTGCCAGTCAAAATTACGTCCGAACAGATACCCGCCTTCCGGGTTTTCCACTGAAAGCGTGCTACAGCCAAAAAATCCTGTATTTATTTCTACTCCCTCCGCTTCGGATAAAAATTCACTTGTCAAAAACCGCAGAATTGCCTGATCAGAATCTGCTCCACCCTGTTCCAAAAATCGTCCAAACCCATAATCACCATCAAAGCGGACAGCCGAGAAGCCATTTTCAAGCTCTTGTATTTCCGATGATACTGATATAAAAGAAAGAGGTATTGCGGACCCTCCTGATATCTCTTCATTCTCCGTAATATATGATTCCTCCACCTTTACATCAGAGGATATTCTTCCACAGCCTTCTATTATCAATAAAAAACTCAGCACTGCAATTAAAAGTTTTTTCTTTTTCATAGAATATGACCTCCTTCTATCTGTGAGAATCCCTTTTTCCACAAAAGCAGTGCCAAGGGAATGCCTGCCAGTTCCGCCAAAATAAACGCAATCCAGATCAAATCCAGATTTCCAAAAATCTGCAAAATCACTGCAAATACTAACGGCAAGACTGCCTGTCTGGTCATTGTGATTATCATACTGCCCATCCCCATTGACAGTCCCTGTAATCCTGCTGCCATGACAAGCCCCGGCACAGCAAGGAACCATGCCAAAGCCAAAATCCTCAGCGCAGGAATTCCGATTTCCAGCATATATTCGGATGCCTCAAAAATTTGAAGTACCAAAGCGGGAAACATCTCCAATACAATAAAAAATAGCAAATAAAATAAAGCGCCATATACAACTGCCCATTTTATGGCATCACAAATCCGTTTCCTGCTGCCTGCCCCATAATTATAGGCTACTACAGGAATCAATCCATTATTAATTCCATGAGCACCTACCGTACAAATTCCGAAAATGCGGGTACAGATTCCATATACCGCTACAGCCGTAGTGGAAAAAGCCAATAAAACGGAATTCATCAGAATACCTACAAAAGAAGTCAATACCTGCACCAGCGTAGAAGGTATTCCAACCTTTAAGATTGCCGTCACACTCTGCATATCCGGGCAAATAGTAAAGCCAAAAGGAATCTCTTTATTCCAACGGCGGTTAATAAAGATACCTGCTATCATACCAACAATCTGACCAATAACCGTAGCAATCGCAGCACCTAATGTTTCCAATCTTGGCAGCCCAAACCAGCCGAAAATAAAAACAGGATCAAGAATCAGATTTGTAACAGATGCTGCTGACAGCGTAAACAGGAATAATCCGGAGCGGCCACTGGCAATGACAAATCGGTCAAATACCCACTGCCCCATCTGCCCAAAAGAAAATAGCATACACACAGTCAGATATTGCCTTCCATATTCTGCAATTACTTTGTTCCCGCCTGACTGCCATTCAAAATACGGTCTTACAAACAGCATGCACAATATTATAATAATTCCCCATGAGCACATGGCTATAAAAATTGCTGCATCTGCTGCCCTGCGTACTTCTTCCGGACTCTTTTTCCCAAGTGCTTTGGAAATGACCGCATTCAGTCCCACCGCATTGCCAAGTCCCAAAGCAGATACAAACAATTGTACTGGCGCCGCCAAAGAAAGTGCTGTTAACGCATCTTCTGAAACCCGCGAAATGAACATGGAATCCACAAAATTATACGTTGAATTAATAAGCAGACTCAGCATTAGCGGAATCCCTGTAAATAAAATCAATTTGCTCATTTTTTGAGTTCCCATAATATTTTCTTTTTGTATCATCTCTGCCATTTAATTAATCCGCCAATCTTTTTCGTCCTAATTTTTTAGTTTACCTGAAAAAGATATTAATAGCAAATATCTATGTTGAATGACTCTCCATAGGTTTTATCAATGACCTGCAATTAATCACTAGTTTTCTAATCGCTTCCTTGCCTCCGCCCCAAGTTATTCTTTCATTTGATATGTAACAAGGGAACCGAACAAGCAAGTGCTACGTCTTGCCTGTCCGGTTCCCCTTTATTATTTGTTATTTAGGAATTATTTGTTATAACAGCATCCACCTTTATTTCATCAGTGCCCGTACTGTCTGAATCTGCGTTATCCTTTAACAATGCTTTTCCTTCCTCGCTAATCTCTAAGATACATGCCTTTGTCTCTCTGATATCTGCATTGCTATCAGCATTTCTGTTTTCCCCAGTTCTCTCTTCCAATTTTTCACGTTCTTCCCTGCGCTTCTGGATAGCCTCTTCGCGCTGTAATTTTGCTTTTTCCCTTGCCTGTCTTGCGTCTTCTTCCATTCCTTTATCAGCTTCCGACTTATATTCCTCCGCCTTGCCGGAAAATTCATTGACATACCCCATTGACCTCTCCATTGTTTCCGTATCGCCTTTAAGCCTTGCTTCCTTATATACCCTCATTGGGGTATTCAGCAGATTCATATTTGTCCTTGCGCCTACAAGCCCTTCCATTGTCTTTGCATTCATAGCACCGCCTCCTTATCGTCTCTTTTTCAACAGAGCATAAAAAGCCCTCATTTGTTCTTTCGGCGGTATAAATATATGCTATTAGGTTTATGCCTCAAACAGCCATTTTGATGTCATGCGCGTCATCAGAAAACGGCATTAGGATGGAGATTGTGAAGGTGCCGTTTTCGGCTTCTATATTGACTACTCCATTATACCTATGTACCACATCACTAACATTAAGCAGTCCGATCCCATACTCCTGCTGACCTTTTTTACTCCAAAATCCCTCTGAATACTTTTCTGTCATATCCATACTGTTTTTGACTTCAATCAGAAAGCACTTCTTTACTGTTTTTGCCTGAATATTGATGAAACGACATTCACCACACTGCATTCTTTCACATGCTTCCACCGCATTATCCAATATGTTTCCAAACAATACGCACAGGTCAAACTCATTGATACAATATCCCTTTGGCATCTGCACGTCACATTCCCATATGATATTTTCCTCTTTAGCCCGTTTCTGCTTCTGATAGAGAAGCGCATCTACTGCCTTATTCCCTGTCATATCGCCGCCGGTCTCCAGAGCTATGCCCTCCATATTTTTCAGGTAGTCATCTATCTTCTCCCATTCTTTATTCCGGGACAGCGCCGACAGGGCAATGATATGGTTTTTCATGTCATGCCGCAGCCGTTCCGACTGTCTGTGCTGTTCTGCCAGCATTTTATATACCGCAATCTGCGAACGATACTGGCCGCTTTTCTCCTGCTCCAAATAAATCCGGTTCATTCCAAACACATAAAATCCTGCCGCACACATAGATAAAACTGCCAATATGCAAAATTCCGTATGGCTGAAAATCTGGTCATAATACAATCCCATATTTCCCCCACTTCTGATCATGATTCCATGGCATGCGCCCCAGGATGCCACATCAAACACTGTAATGAGCACAAGCAAGGGAATTGCCAGCATGACATACCATTTTCCCGGCTTTCCATGAAAGACAACTATAAGATGCTTTGATATCCCGTATATGGCCAGTGCCACCAGACACCAGCTGACATAGTCAATCGCTCCGGATTCCCACTTGCTTAAAAATGGTTCCGGAATCTTTTTTACTATATGTTTACAAAATAAGACAAGGCATACTAAAAGAGGTGTGACGATGTTTCCCACCAATATTCTGACTGTCATCAACATGGATGCCGCCAGAATTTTCTTCCTCCATCCTGCCTGAAACAGCAACAGCACCAGTCCTATAAACAATATATTGTATAGCATCGCATAGAAAATATGCGGTGTAGGATACCGTCTGTTAGCAATATTTAAAAACAGACAACCACAAAAGGAAAGAACTACAAACAACAGTTCATTTTTCTTTGATGTCCTCAGATATTTTTTACAGAATTTATCTGCCATACATAAATACCCCAGATAACATGGAGCTGTGATTAAAATATCTGCGTAGTCTAAGAGCTGTTTCATAGAATCCCTCCATTTTCCCGCATAACCTTAAGCACCTCCTGAACAAACTCGTCATATCTTCTTTTGGCAATTACAATATTTTCCCCGTTTTCCATAATCACCTCCTGCCGGTTATACCCATCAACGTATTTCAGATTTATCAGATAGCCCCTATGACACCTGAAAAAACCTTTATCCCGCAGTTTGTTCTCCAATTCCCCTATCTGTTCATAATAAGTAAAGATACCTTCCGATCCATGAACATCGACTATTCTCCCTTTTATCTCGAAATAGTAAATATCATCAAGAAACAGTTTCTTTTTCTGCCTTTCCCTGCTGACAATAATAAATTCCTGCGAACAGCTTTCTGTTTTGAGAACAGCTTTTTGCAATACATTTTTCAGTTTCCTGTCATCTACCGGCTTCAACAGATATTGAAAAGCCTCCACATCATAGGCATCAAACACATACTCTCTGCTGGAAGACACAAAAATAAGTATTTTATCAGATACCTTTTCACGAAAAATCTGCGCTGTTTTCATCCCATCCAGATCATGCATAATAATATCAAGAAAAACTATGTCAAAGCTTTCAGATGCCTGCAGCAGTTCCCTACCGCTCTGGAACTGACGGATAATGCATGGTATATTCATATCTTGAAGAACATCTTTAATTTTTCTTGCCATGTTACAGCATTCTATGACTTCATCATCACATACTGCTATTGACAACATTTTAATCACCTGCCTTATACGGGTATATCATGTATATCGGCACAAACCCTAGCAACGTTTTGTCAATGCCATGAACGGGCATTTCGATGTAATGACCGTCTTATTGAAAGAGGCCTCCTGCCAAAATATTATTTGTAGTATAATTATTTTGAGATATTTCCCAATGAAACATCATTTTTAGGCACTTTATTAGTGTGAAAATCTTTCACACGTAAGAAAGGAGAGCGAAAACTGTATGGATGTCACGGAAATCGAACGCTATATAGACAAGGTCTACGCCTATGCCGTGAAGAGGACATTTACCGAGGAAGAGGCGGCCGATCTTTCTCAGGAGATTCTGTTTACTGCGGTAAAAGGGCTTCCCAGACTGCGCGAAGAGAGCAGTTTTGAGCCCTGGCTCTGGGGTATTGCAGGCAATGTGACCAAATCCTTCCGGCGTAAGCAGGGGAGACAACGCGCGATGTACTCCTACGATATGCCGGAGGATCTGAGTGACGCCGGTGGACTGGATCAGGAAAACGAAGAACTAGAGGAACTCTATGGACGTCTTCGCAGAAACATTTCCATGCTTTCCGCCATGTACCGTGACATCATCATACTCTTCTACTACGACAACCTTTCTACGAAAACCATCGCCGATCGTCTGGGAATCCCCGAAGGAACCGTCACATGGCGGCTGTCCGAGGCCAGACGAAAGCTGAAAAAGGAGTGTGTTAAAATGGAAGAAAGTGCATTAAGGCCGGTAAAACTACAGCTTGACATTTACGGAAGCGGTAATTTCGATGGAGTCAAAATTCCCTTCCCTACGGCATTTATTGATGATGCCCTGTCCCAGAATATCCTGTACTATTGTTACGACGGAGCAAAATCCACGGAAGATCTTGCAAAGCTTTGCGGCGTTCCTGCTTATTATGTGGAGGAGCGTCTGGAAAATCTGGTAAAACGTGGAGCTGTCATAGAGGCGGTAAAGGGAAAGTATCAGACAGATTTCATTATCTGGTCTGACAAATATGGAATATACTGTGAAGAAAACGCTGAAAAAACAATTATTCCCATGGTGGACATGATGGTCGCAGCTCTGAAAGCCCTTGCGTCGGATGCAGGAAAAATAGATTTCTACAAAGCAGAGAAAAAAGAATCTGACCTGTTTTATCTCTACAGCAGTATGGCCTTAGAATATATGCTGCACCATTACTGCAAACTGCCTCTTCCGGAAATCAGGGAAAACTATGATGGCATGTGCTGGCGTTATCTCGGTAATATGGAAACCGGAACACATAAGAGAATTCGTTTTGCGCTTAACCGATGTGGAAACATGGGCACCAAAGGCCATTACACCCACACTGTATACCACGGAATTGATGGCATACCTTGGCGCGAAATCATGTACGACAACTACATCAACGCATGTGAGGACATTCTATTGACCGGTTCTTCCGATGATGTGGATTCAACAGCTCTGGCAATTCAATCCGAATATATTCTCCGTCGGGAGAATGGAGAACTCTTCGTTACAGTTCCGGCCTTTACTGTTGAGCAGAAAACCGCTTTTGATGCTCTTGTGGAAAAATATCTGTCACCGCTAATTGACGAATATAACCAGCTTACCTCCTCCTTTATTGCGGGTTATAAGCGGCTGTTTCCAAAGCATCTGCTGGAAGACGCCGACCGCATGTGCAGAAATATTTATTTTGGGTTAGGTTACGTTTTACTCGCTTATGCGCAGAAGGTGGGGATCATTGAACCGCCTACCCCTGGATGCTGCTGTGATGTGATGTTGGAAAAGAGATAGCCCGACTCTAGTCAAAATGGCATCGCGTTTTTACTTCGCGATGCCATTGCTTATGGAAAAGACTGCACGGTTATTGCAGAATTCACATGTTATTAATTTAGCGCTTTTAAGGGCTTGCGAACATTTTAAAGATAAGATATAACAGTTATTAGATGATATAAAACTACTGATATCAAAGGAATTTTCGGGATGCACAATCAGAAAATATATATTCAAGGAGGGACTCTTTATGAACAGTGCGGTTTTGACAATTGATGATATTGCTTCAAAAAACACACCGGCAATCGTTGATTATCTGTGTGAGAAAAATATCAAAGCAGTCATGTTTGCGGAAGGACAGCGTGTCGAGAAGTTTTATCAGGAAGCTGTTTATGCTTTGAAGAAAGGAATGATAGTCGGAAATCACAGCTTTCATCATCCTGCTTTTTCATCAATTTCTTTAGAGGAAGGCATCAAGGAGATAGAGGAATGTGAGAAGCTTCTCGATCAACTTTATACAGACGCAGGTGTTGAGAGAAAATACCGTCCATTCAGGTTTCCCTATGGAGATAAGGGTGGAGAAAATAAAGATAACCTGCAGAAATATTTAAGAGAAAATGGTTTTCACAAACTGGTTGATACCCAGATACCTTACTCCTGGTGGAGTGATAACGGATTGAATCGGGATATAGACACTTTCTGGACCTTTGATTTTGCCGAGTATAACATTCGTAAGGGATCAAACTTCACACTCGAAAGCGTATGGGATAGAATGAATGATGAAGATCCGAAGCAGGGGGCATCGTTATTTGGAAAGGATAATCGACACATTATTCTTTTGCATGCACATGATGAAACAGAAGAACTTGTTCCCGAATACTACAAACAGTTCATCGAATATTCTCTTGACAGGGGATTATCTTTTGAAGAACCACAGTTTGTGTAAACCAGGTAATCAAATCAGCCATATTCAATATCAATGACAGTAAAGATATAATAACAGGAGAACAACATGAAATACATCAATGCAAAAGATATTCTGCCCGAGAATATCTTAAAGCAGTTACAAACCTATGCGGCAGGAACACTTCTATATGTTCCAAAGGATGGGGAGGAAAAGTCCTGGGGTGAGATTTCAGGTTATCGGGCATATCTTCTCAAGCGAAACAGAATGATTCTCAATTTCTTTCAATATGGTGTTTCCTTGGAGGAGATTTCTAATACCTTCGGACTGTCTCAGGGAACAGTGAAAAAAATCGTTTACAATAAAAAGCACCGGGAGGATCTTTACTTTCGACCGGAGTTTTCCTCTGCGGAAGAATATGCGGAATGTGGACTGCTTGAAGAATGGGTGCACACATATCTGCTCTTTGAGAGAAAAAACAAAGAGTTTTCTGACGGACTGTATCTGGAGGATCGGTATTTCATCGGACCGGTGAAAATGCCGCTGACCCTATTTCACAGAAGCAGCGGCCCGGAGTCTCAAATGAAATGGCGGGTGGATGCGACGGTATTTCGGCGCAGGGTGCAAAACTGGACAGAATGTGTTGCTGATGGACAGGCAACTCCGCCACTCATTATCGGATACACTGACGGAGAATTTGAAATCAACTGTGGCAATCCGCTCTTTGAAGCGTTGGTAAATATGGGACGGAAAATGTATCCGATAATTATTTGGATGACGCAAAGAACGGATTACGAAGATTTCAGAAAAAAGTATGGCGACTTTGAATAAAGTGAAAGTCGTCATATTTTGCTTTTATCAAGCATGTTAGGATGATTCCAAAGGTACATAATAATCTGCCGGAGGGATATACAATTCAATCATGGCATGCGAGGAAATACGGACAAAGAATAATATATATCAGCATTTTTATGTGTTGAAAACCAATCGGAACAAAAGGCACCGTTACGGAGAATTTCTGGTGGAAGGTGTCCGTAATTTGAATGAAGCAGTGAACGGAGGCTGGAAAATCAAGGCACTTCTGGTACGGGAAGGTAAGTTATCCGACTGGGCGCGGAGATTGGTTCATAAGACTGCGGTGAAAAATTACCGGCTGCGTGAGGAGCTGATGCGTGAACTGAGTGGCAAGGAAGATACCTCTGAGTTGTTAGCAGTAATAGAGATGAGGCAGGAATTACCGGAACATGTGAGGCTGTCCGAGAATCCTTTTTTAGTGGTGTTTGACCGCCCTTCCAACAAGGGAAATTTAGGGACGGTGATCCGCTCCTGTGAAGCATTTGGTGTGGATGCACTGCTTTTGACCGGACATAGTGTGGATATGTATGATCCGGAGGTGATTACCGCAACAATGGGATCGTTCTTCCGATTGCCAATCATACGGGTGGCAGAAAATGAGACTCTTTTCCGATATATAGATATGCTCCGGAAGAAATACCCCGGAATGCGTGTTGTCGGAAGTACGGCGCACAGGCAGCACACTGTCTATAAGGCAATGCTGCAGGGACCGCTTGTGCTGATGATAGGGAACGAAACCGCAGGGTTATGTCAGGCTTTTAAGGCATACTGTGATGAGTTGTTGACCATTCCAATAAATGAGGAATCTTGCGCAACTTCCTTTAATGTCAGCTGTGCAGCTTCAATTATGATGTACGAGGTAATGCGTCAGAGGAGGGAGAAAGGATGATTTACGGAACATTACAGTCGGCTATGGAATATGCCAATCGCGGATGTATCGAGGAATGGCTGCAGCTGTTTTTACGGGGTGATGGCCATAATGTGGCTTTGGCGGATGGCCTATTATTGGAACCCAGACAATATTGGGGGCCTGTGGAGATAGATTTGAAGCTGCTGGATAAAATTCAGTCCGGTGCTCCGGAATATCTGACAAAGGCTAATGACATTGCCTATTTCTTTGATGTAGTGAATCGAATGAAGGATGCTTACGGAGAATGGAATCCTCCTCCTCTCATTCTGGAGTACTCAGAAGACGGTATCCGGGTAAACGATGGCAGACATCGTCTGGAAATGTACAGGCAGTTAGGAATTACCAAAGCATGGGCGGTGTGCTGGAAAACCCGTGAAAAGGATGCAGCGGTATTCGCTCAAGCAAAGAAAAATACGAGGGTATAAAAATGATTGAAGTATGCTTACATTGCGGAAACGGAACATGGAATAAATACATAGAAGAACAGACAATAGCTTGTCCCACCTGCGGTTCAAAATGGGATTTCCTGAAATTACCACTGTTCTTTATCACAGGGGCCAGCGGCGTGGGCAAAACCACGGCGGCACGAATTCTACAGAGAAAAACGCGAGACTTTATAGTCCTGGATGTGGATAAGTTTTACAACATTATGCCACATGACACGGAGGAAGCTGCATTAAACCAGATAGAACAGATTTTGTATTTTTCCAGAAATGCTATGCAGTGCGGCAAGCCGCTGGTATGGACAAAGGCAGGGAACATTGACAAGCTGTCTATCGCAAGCGGAAATATCTATTTCAGTGAAATAGCCTGCCTTGCGCTGGTCTGCTCAGACGAACAACTGCAAAGCAGGATGATCGATGGAAGAGGTATAAAGGATGCTGAATGGATTCGTAGTTCTCTGGACTACAACAAGTATTTTTTAGAGCATAATAAGATTGGCAATACACATTATGAACTGCTGAAGGTGGATGATAAAACCCCGGAAGAAACCGCAACAGAGATAGAACATTGGCTTATGCAAAAAATGATGGCGTATTCTGGCGGAATATAAACGATATCGGGGCTCCATGTAATACCATCAGCAGTCCAAATTAGAATACTCTCTTACTCATGACCGGAACCTGCCTGCAATTCTTTCTCTAAAAACTGCTTTATGTACGGATTGTTTTCCTCA
>CAMWJC010000054.1 GCA_947174495.1 uncultured Lachnospiraceae bacterium
CTAATGGTAGTCAGCCTATGTGCCACTATGATCAATGTCTTGGTTCCCTGCAGTGAGTCAATGGCTTCCATGACCGCAGTCTCTGTCTCATTGTCCAATGCCGATGTCGCCTCGTCCAGAATGAGTATTTCCGGATCATTATACAATGCACGTGCAATCGCCACTCGCTGCTTCTGTCCACCGGAAAATCTAATGCCTCTGTCTCCGACTACAGTATCCAATTTCAGCGGCAGACTCAATACAAACTCCTTAAGCTGTGCCTCTTCCAAAGCGCGCCAGATCCTGTCATCTTCAGGCTGTTCCACCCCGAATGCCACATTACTGCGTATCGTATCATCTGTCAAATATACCGACTGGGGAATATAACCTATATATCGTCCCCAGGTACCTTCCATTGTCTTAATGTCTCTTCCCTGATAAAGCACACTGCCCTGTTTCGGACGGTATAATCCCAATATAATATCTGCCAATGTCGTCTTTCCAGCACCGGACTGTCCGATAAAGGCAACGGAGCTTCCCTTTTTGATTGTCAGATCGACACCGCTCAACACTTCCTTGTCTGCCGCAGGATACTGCCAGTGAATATCCTTGATTTCGAGATATTTATCTGACTGTGTCTCTTTATTTCCATCCTCACCATCAACTGATTGTTCCGCTAATAACCAGGTGTTCTCCAATTCTCTGTCGCTTTCAGCCCTGCGGACTTCTTTGAGGTTCTCATATGTTTTATCCAGTGACGGCGCATAATATACGATCTGATTGAAACTGCTCGTGATCCGGCCGAGAGAAGGCAGAATACGGAAAGCCCCCATCGCAAAAGATGCCAGCTTAGGGATATAGTTTACCATATCCGTACCGTTGTACCCTCTAAAGCTTACCGCCAGAATCAGCCCTGCCACGCACACAGCTTCAATCACGTATGCGGGGCTCTCCGTTCCGACGGTCTGCCCTATGGTCGCTTTCTGCTGTCTCGCAAAAGCCTCCTCGTACCTCTCCACAAAAAACTTCTGCCTGTGCATCACAATCACTTCTTTAATACCCTGAAAAGCCTGCAGAGAATGTTTATTTACATCTTTATTACTCTCACGATACTGCAGTCCCATCTTTCGCATTGGTTTACGAAATCCCAGAACAACCACGACAAAACAAATTGCCGCCAACGCAATAACGTAGAGCGACATCACGATGTCTGTCTTCATAATAAAGATCACAATTGCAATCGTTGTAAATAACTCCGCAATCACTCGAAAGGCATTATACATCATCTGATACACGGCTGTCACATCACCGATGATGCCTCGCAAAAGATCGCTGGTATTGGTCTGGGAAAAGAAAAGATACCCTCTTTTCATGTAGGAATTCATCATAAGTACGCTTAGTTCTCTCTGTACTTTGGTAGAATAACGGATCCTGCAATACGATAATATTGTCAAATAAACATTCTTAAGAATATACACTAATGCGATCACAAATCCAAAGAAAACAACAATCTGCATATCCTCCTCAATATGGAACAATTCTGCCAACGGTTTAATATATTGATTTTCAAGCAGCTCCTTTGGATTCACCATAGCCTGTACAAAGGGAATAATAATGGACACACCCAGTGTCTCAACCAACGCTCCGGCCAATGTCATCAATAAAATGACAATGCCCAGCTGTTTCTGACCCCGTGTCAAAATAAACATGAATTTATTCCATATATCCCTTGCTTTTTTTAATTCATTCACAGGTTACACCTCGCTGCACGGCAGACTGCCATATAGGTTATGATCTGCCATCGTCATTCTCATTCTATTACAAAATTTCGTCCAGATTTACTCTTTCAAAGATTTCTAATTTCCCGCCTCTGGTAGCATTATATATCTTGATGCCTCTTCGCTCAGTATACTCCTTCGCCTTCTCAAAAAAAGCAAACATAGCCTCTACAAACCCGTCTACACTACCAGCCGGCTGTGCGTCAATAGCCCGGTCTACACTCCCAACAGGTTTTCCATCCTGGATCTGACTGTCAAAATGCTTTTTCTCACCCTGATAATTACAATCCTGTCCATACAAATAAATTTCTTTTGCCCCCATATATACGGCTAACTGTACCACTCCGGTAACAACAGATCTCCCCCCTAAGTATACTCCCTTCCTATATGGATCATCGCTAAAACACATGTATTTCTTCATGCGCCTGGCACTTGGCTTCCAAAGGCATCCTTTCATATAGCCATCATAATAAACCGGTTTAAAGTTCAACTCTGATTCATATTTTTTTAATTGCAATGCAAAAAAAGCATTCGTCAAATTCGCATCGAGTATCTGTTTTTTATACTGTGCATAGACAATAGAATCTCCAACGCAATAATACGTTGGCTTCCAGTTTATTTTCTCATATAATGCAATAACTCCGTTTACGCCTATAGTAATTTCATCCTTTAGTTTTAATATATCCTCCTCTCGCAGACTCGGTCCGGTCGCAATAATAAAAATCCTTTTTCCTTTATGTTTGTCTTTATACGCCAGCAAATCATCAAATTGCTTTTGATTAACCATTCTACGCCAAATCGGTGCAACACGAAGGCTTATAAATCTTTTGACGCGTTCTACATATGATAAAATTTTACGCCAGCATAACTTTATGAAAATTACTCTGTCTGTATCATCTCTCTTCGCCTTAATTACTCTGTCCATATCACCTTTCCTCATTCTTTGCGATACACATTTCTTCCAGTCTATTGATAAATTCCCTTACGGCGCCTTCTCCGCCATTGCATTTGCTGACAAAATCGCATATTTGTTTAATTTTTTCATCTGCATCTGCCGGACAGGCTTTGATACCGCACTTTTTCATGCATTCTAAATCAGGAAGATCGTCTCCCATATATGCCGTCTGCTTCCACGAATATCCTTTCTTTTTCAATATTTCACATAATACTTTTTCTTTATCGTGAACTCCCTGATAGAGTTCTCCAATGTTTAATTCCTGGCAACGGCACTTAACGATATCCGATTTCCTCCCTGTAATGATAACAGGTTCAATCCCCAATCGCGGTAAGATACTTGTAATGCCATAACCGTCACGAACATGGAAGGCTTTCATGCACTCTCCGGTGGGTGCAATAAATATCCTTCCATCCGTTAACGTTCCATCAACATCCAGTACTAATAATTTAATCTCTTCCATCACTATTCTTTCCCTGCAAAAATCGAATCCGTAATAAAGCAAAGCGGTAATCCGGAATAATAACTTTTTAAAATATGATTCACATTTTCATTTTGATGCTCTCCATTGGCACATCGATCCATCTGCTCTAAATAAAAATTAACGCCGCCATCTTTAAATCCATCGAATCCCGCTATACGAATGGATTCTACCTCTAATCTGGACAATAAATTCAACAACATCAATACAGAATCTTCACAATATTCTCCCGCATGATACGCCAGGCGGCCATAGCGAAAAATATAGTCTTTTCTTTTTACTTCATTTATCAGATTGGAAGTTATCAGAATCTTTACATTCCCCCTGTATTTCACAATTTCCGTTTCATACCTTTTAATATTAGTAAAAAAAACAGCATCCGGATCAACAAATTCAGGAATAAAATTCACTGTTATGATAAACACATCATTATGTTCTTTATAAGCCGCAATACTATCCTGCATTTCCAATATGGAAAAACCCGGCGCAATCAACATAATATTTTTGTGATTCAACAAGTTTGCAAGAGCCTCCACATACACATGATCATCAACTTCCTTATCCAGATAACTGCGATATAATTGCTCAACATACTCCTGATTAAACAATTCCGCTTCTTTTCTTTCTATCTTGCGTAGTATTGCCTGTATATCACTGGTTTTTAATTTCCACTTTTCCATCAAATATTCTGCATATGTGCGATGAAGTTTATACTGCGCAGACAAGGCATATGGAATGGAGTAACCCCATTGCCATCTCTTCTTCAGCGGAGTAATATAATCATCTATCGCATCATATACCGACGCTAATTGATACTTTTTCCCTAAATACAGATTCGCATGATCCATAATCTGTTCAGTACACAAATTCCCGGGAGTTCTGCCCATTCCCAACAGCGAACAATCAATCACGATATCTCTTACCGGCGAGCTGATCTCAATAAAATGTTGTGCCAAAGAATATGCCAACCCTAAATTCTCATGTAAATGGAGACCTATTACAATATCCGGAGATAAATTGTTTTCAACCAGATAATAGCGGGCGGATAAATCATTAATTCGCATAACTCCAAATGTATCCACAATAGAAAAGCCATATGGTTTATACTCGTTCACCTTTTCAATTACCTGAATATACTCTTTATCCGAATATACATTACAATTAACCGGATTAATAAAGCATTTATACCCCTTATCCTGTAAAATTTTTAACGTTTTCAACGCCCAGTCCAAACGCTGCCTCTTAAATGACAGACGTATATATTCAATCGTTCCATCATACTCTTCCAAGTGTTCCAGATCAATATAATCTGCCATCAGTGAAAATTTTGATTTTCCCCTTTCTTTCGGGAGAACTCTTTTTACATCTTCTATTGTTAAAAATCTTGCCGTGTTTTTATCACAAATACAATTCCATAAAAATCCTACTTCTATAATTTCAATTCCAGATTCTACCAGTTTCTGGATAATGTATTTAATCACATATTCCCCAAATTTTCCTTCGTTCAAATGTCCCCCGTCACGCAATGTACAATCCAGCAGCTGAATTTCTTTCATAAACCAGCCTCCCTTCCCTCAAATTTTATGCAATCCTTTAGAATAGAGAGCGTCAACTATTTCAAAATCTTCCGGATAATTAACATCCAACGTTTCCATGAACGGTAATTCGCACATATATGCATTCATTCCCACTCTTCGATTCGTTTTTTCAAAAACTTCTCTCGTAAAAACAAAAACCCCATTGGTTTCTCTATAAATAACCGGCAAGTCCTGTGAACGTGGAGAAGCTGCCGGATCGAAATTAAGCGGCTTGCCATCTTTCCATAAAAACTCCTGCATTCTTGCAACAGTAAATGCAGAATCGTATTCTCCACTTATCACTTTACTAACACAATCGCTGATTGTGTCTACCGACAAAAAAGGACTTGTCACATGCGTCAAAACAACAACATCAGGATCTATAATATCGACAAAGGCACGAATGATCTCATGACACTTGGTTTCATTTGAGTCAAGTTCCTTTTTTCTTGCAAGGAATTCAATACCGGGCACCATATATTCCTGTATCTTTTCATCACTACAAAAACAATATTTTTCGTCGATATTCTTTACTTGAGACAATGTCCTAAACATTAACTCACACAGAGGAGTTCCATCAGACAGTTTCTTAATGTTTTTCCCAGGTGTTCTTGTGTTGTTTAATTTAATTGGTATATATGCTGCAACTTTCATATTCTATCCTTCCCTCTCTAAAACACTTCTCATATATTGTAGCAATCCACCTTGTATTGATCCATGTGAGCCCTGATCCACGCGATCGTCTCTGCAATACCCTGTTCAAATGTATACTGCATCCTCCAATCGGTCAGCTGCATGATCTTCGTGTTATCCCCCAGCAGCCTGTTGACTTCGCTCTTTTCGGGACGAAGTCTCTCTTCATCGCAGACAATGCGCGCCTGTGGATTAATCTGGGAAATAATCTCCGCCGCCAAGTTTCCGATCGAAATCTCACGCTTCGTCGCTATGTTGATCTCCTGTCCGATGGTCTTTTCAGATTCGGCGATCGCGATGAATCCGTTCACCGTATCCTTGACATAATTAAAATCTCTCGTCGGCGTCAGAGACCCGAGCTTAATTTCTTCCTTCCCCGCCAATAGCTGCGTAATAATAGTCGGTATAACGGCACGAGCCGATTGTCTCGGTCCATAAGTATTAAAAGGTCTTACAATAGAAACCGGCAGATTAAAACTCCTGTAGAAACTCTCCGCCAGACGATCCGCACCAATCTTAGTCGCCGAGTAAGGTGACTGTCCCTGATAAGGATGTTTCTCATCAATAGGTACATAGAGCGCCGTTCCATATACCTCCGAAGTAGAAGTAACGAGTACTCTCGACATATCCAGATCTCTGGCCGCCTGCAGGACATTCAGCGTTCCTTTGATATTAGTATCCACATAGGAGTCCGGAGAATGATAGCTAAATGGTATGGCAATTAATGCCGCCAGATGGAACACCTCTTCCGTTCCCCCCATAGCTGTCCTGACACCGTTGGGATCCCTGATATCGCCGCAGAAAACCTCCATATGCTTCATAATGTCTTCCGGCAGCGTATCCAGCCACCCCCATGTGTTAAATGAATTATAATAGGCAAATGCTCTGACCTCATATCCCTTCTTAACCAGTTCCTCTGTGAGATGGCTTCCGATAAATCCATCTGCACCCGTGACCAAAACTTTCTTTCCCATGGCGACTCCTATCTGTCATTCGTCTGTCATCAAAAATGTTCCATTTTTTCTTTCATCTTGTCCAGTTCGCTAAACTGCCCCATATCCATCCACGCGTCATCACGAATCAGGTAACTGCCGACACGCTCCCCGTCCGCAATGCACTTCTCAATCACATCGGTAATATGAATAAAGGTATCGTCCGGAATCTTCTTCAAAAAAGATGGCTCTATCACATAAAGCCCCGTATTCACATTGTAGTTAAAACACGGCTTCTCCGCGAGTTTTGTAACCTGTCCGTTCTGATCTGTCTGCACCGTGCCGTATGGGATCTCAAAACGTTTTTCAGCACATACCATCGTGATCATATTTCCGCTTTGTCTGTGATAATCCAAAAGATCAGCATAGTCGGCATCCAGCAGAATATCGCAGTTCGACATGAAAAAAGTGCCCTGCATTTTATCCTTTAACAGTCCGAGACCGCCGCCGGTTCCGAGATAAGCTTCCTCCTCCACAAAAACGATCTCTCTCGGTTCCTCATTGTCTTTATAATATGCCTTGATAAAATCCTTTTTGTAATTTACGATCATTATGACCTGCCTGCAGTTGTATTCCGCAAACCGATCCATAATATGTTCCGTGATCGTCCGATCCCCTACCGGGATCAATGGTTTCGGAAGAATATCCGTGTAGGGCTTCAGCCTCGTCCCCTTACCGCCGGCCATGATGACAAGCGGCAGATCCAGACTGCGTTTTTCTTTCGGCGCGCCCCCCTGAAATTCTTCTTTATAGGAGCGGATCTTTACGATCTCTCCCAGCTCGTTGACAATCGGCACCGCCGTTATAAAATGTCTGCGCATTAGAGCCGGCGCCTGATCCTCCTGTCCCTCTTTTAAAAAAATCGGTTCCTTATGCGCAATCTCATAGACAGCGCGCTCCAGATTTCCTCCGCTCAGAATATATCTGCGGATGTCTCCGTCCGACACAACCGCGCGCAGCCGCAATCCCTGACACACAAAAGCATTCCCGATCGCTCCTGTATTGATCTTCTTCATCGTGTCAAACACACTGGTATTTTCTTCTACAATATAATCCCGAATATCCATTATCATTCCCGTCTTACGGCAGTCTCACCAAACACCGAAGCGTCCCGCCGCACTCACCTCTTATACTCTCAGACTGTCCGCAGCACCTCAATGATCCTCTCCTGATCATCTCCGGTCAAATATGCAGAAAAAGGAATCGAAAACGTCCTGTCCGCATAAGAAACCGTATTGTCAAATGTCTCCTCACCCGTGAAACAGTCTGCAAACACTTTCATACAGTGCATGGGATTCGGATAGTAGATGATCGTCGGAATCCCCGCCTCCTGCAGCTTTGCACGTACCTCGTCCCTCTGCTTTCGATCCTCAGCCAGCAGCGCATACTGCGCATAGGCAGATACCGTACCGTCTCCTATCTTCGGAACCACAAATTTATCTCTAAGCGCCTCGTCATATCTTGCAGCAATTTCCTGCCTTTTCGCAATTTCTTCCTCCAGACGGGAAAGCTTTGGCAGCATAACCGCCGCCTGTATGGTATCCAGTCTCGCATTCATGCCGACTCGCACATTGTCATACTTGCTGCTTCCTTTCCCGTGAACCCGCAGGGACTTAAGCAGTTCGTTCATCTCCTCACTGTCTGTAAAGACAGCTCCGCCATCCCCGTAACATCCGAGCGGCTTAGACGGAAAAAAAGAGGTTGCTCCGATATCTCCCAGCGCGCCGCACTTCCTCGTGCGATAGGATGCGCCCATCCCCTGCGCGGCGTCTTCAATCAGCAGCAGCCCGTATCTGTCAGTAATCTCCCGCAACCTGTCATAATCGGCCGGATTTCCGATAAAATCCACAGCTACAACGGCTCTGGGCCTGAGTTTGCCCGCAGCGCACACCGCCTTGATCTGCCGCTCCAGACTATCCGGACAAATATTGTAGCTGACAGGATCAATATCACAGAAGACCGGTTCCGCTCCCAGCATAAATGCAGGCTCCACCGATGCAACAAAAGTCATGTCCGGACAAAATACCGCATCACCCCTGCCGATTCCGTACGCCATATAAATAAGCTGCAGAGCGTCTGTTCCGCTGGAACAGCCGACCGCATAGTTTACTCCCACATAATCGGCAAGCTTCTTCTCAAACTCCGCCACCTGTTTCCCCATAATAAAATCTGCATTCTCTAAAACTCGATTGATATTGCTGTCTATCTCCTGTTTCAGCGCACGATACTGCGCTTTTAAATCAATAAATTCCATGTTGTTTTCTCCCGCTCTTTACTTCCTGTCATCAAATCTGCCCGCAAAATCCAGCGTGCTGCATTCTTTCATGGGAAATTTGACGGCTTTTCCGGTATATGCCGCCTCGTAGATTGCCAGCACCAGCTCAAGCGCTCTGCGGCCTGCCTGCGCATCTACATAGGGCACTCTGTCGCTGTTGATCGCATCGATTACATCAGCATAGAGTTTGGAATGTCCGAAACCGTATATATTGGGCGGATTTTCATGACATTCCTTCTTGACCTCTTCCGGATCATCCAGATAATCCGAGAAGCGCCATTCCTCAATAATATTGACCGCTTCTCCGCCTGCCTTGACGGTTCCTTTCTCTCCGAAGATATACAATGTCTCTTCAAGGTTCCTGGGATATACGTTTGTCGTGCCTTCCACTATGCCATAGCTGCCATTCTTAAATCTGATCAATGCCAGTCCCAGATCTTCCGCCTCAATATAATCATGCTTCAGACGATCCGTGAAGCCTATGACCTCATCAATCTCGTCGCCCATCATCCATCTCAGGAGATCAATATCGTGGATGCACTGATTCATCAGCGCGCCGCCGTCCTGTTCCCAGGTTCCGCGCCATTTGGCGCGAGCATAGTACTCATAGTCCCTCGCCCATCTGATGTGCGCCGTCCCGTAAAACAGTCTGCCAAAGCGCTGCATCTCGACCGCCTCCCTGATCTTCCGGACGGATTTATTAAAGCGGTTCTGATGGCAGGCGCAAACCTTGACGCCCTTTGCCTGCGCTTTTTCAATGATCGCGTCCGCGTCCTTTAACGAAAGCGCGATCGGTTTCTCGATAATCAGATTACAGCCGGCATCAATACAATCCAGCGCGATCTGTGCATGCTTACCGCTTTCTGTCGCAATCGCAACAAGCTCCGGCTTTACCTCTTCCAGCATCTTATGATAGTCTGTGTACTGCGCCACATCCGACGACAGCTTATGCTTCAGCACCTTGTCCTTCATATATTCCGGCACAATATCACAGATTGCCATAATATCCAATCGATTATTCTGAGCCGCCACAATGTGGTTCGGCGATATTCTTCCGCATCCTATCAAAGCGTATTTCATTTGCAAGCCTTCCTCACTTCCTGAATAAACCGGTTATACTGTTCCATGTAATTCCCGATATTGCTTCTGTATTCTCTATTCTCCTGCCTGATAAGGGATCGCTCTCGTATCACCTCCGCCAGCGAGGTTTCATTTCCCGGTTCATAGAAGTTTATCTTCTCCCGCAGCTCTTCGCCGGACTGCATTTTGGAAAGATCCGTCTCCTGTCCGGGAATAATGACGCCTGCTCCGGAAAAAAGCCCCTCATAAATCGTCCTGCCGATACAAAACTGCGCATCCCCCCGGATAATGTAATCACTGACACGATAAACAGCTCCCGTATTTTTTATCTCTCCGCAGAAAATGACACGTTTGTCATCTTTTGCCATTTTTTCGCACTCATGTCCGTAAGCGTGCTCATGATTTCCCACGATCAGAAGCCTGCTGTCCGGATTATCATGCCGCATAAACGAGCGGATCACAAACTGCGAACCCTTATAGTCAGCAACCTGCCCCAGCATTGCAAAAATCGTATTGCTCCGTGTCACGCCACATTTCTTCAGGCTGTTCTCGTAATCGACCTCTGCAACCCATTTCATGTCGAACGGATTGTTTAGCACCAGCTTTGTATTATTCCTCATGACCGCTTCGATGGGAATCCGCGTCGATTCGTCGATATAGATGATGCCCGCCGCCCGCTCCAGAGCCTTCACCAGCTGCCCGAGCCTGCGGTACTTCGGATCGATGATCTCTCTGGCATGAACTACATACCGGGCATTATCGTCAATGATTGGAAAAAGGACGAGAGAATTTAAGTGCACATAATCGTAGCTGCCCTGCGTGATCACTCTTTTTCTTCTGCCTTTACAGAAGAAAGCCATAACATTATTGACAATGTGGGAACACTCGCTGAAAAAACTCACCCTGTCATAATACTGACAGCGGTATCTGGGCATCCACACCGTGTAAATATTTTGCAGATGTTTCCCCAAAAGCTGCCTGAGCTCCGTCTCGTCAGGCTTACGGGTGAAGCTTTTGCAGATTAACAGATCATAATCATACTCCAGATTCTGAAGGACGCCCGCAACACTGCGGTTGGCGCCATATATAAAAATGCCCTCATGCAATACAAACAATGCCTTCATTTTCAAAATCTCTTTTCTACGCTTTTTATTCCGGCGCAATCCATCATATTATCCCTTTTATACCACTTATTATTCCTCATTTTACCAGTATATTATCATTAAGGCAATATCCGCCGTCAAAGTTTTCCATGATCAATTTACGCCGTGTTGAAAAAAATATTGTAAATATTATACTTTTGCGATAAACTATGAGAAAATGATTTGTGTATAAATTACAGAATATTTTTGCGAGGTATTATCATGATAGGAATACTCACCTATAGCGCAATACACAGAAAAACCTATGATGTTCTCTGCTTATTAAAGGCCAAAGGTTATCATAACGTTACAGTTTACGCAGCTCCCTTTCACTATAAAAAACAGTTTCAGCCTCTATATCCCCACAGACCAGAACCCATGGAAAATACGCCTGATACCCGCTCCGTATGTACAAATTTCGGATATGAATATATCGAGGGCCCGATCGAGAGTCTGACCATTCCAAAAGATAAGATCCTGCTCATATGCGGAGCAGGGATTTTACCGGATGAATTTGTCGCATCTCACACGATCATAAATGCTCATCCGGGATATATTCCTGAATGCAGGGGGCTTGATGCCTATAAATGGGCGATTTACGAGGGCAAACCCATCGGCGTAACAACACATTTACTCGGCGAATACATAGACGCAGGCGAAGTGATCGAGAGACGGATTATACCTGTTCATTTCTATGACACATTTCATTCTGTAGCACAAAGAGTATACGAGAACGAAGTATTTATGCTGGTAGAAGCGATTGAAAAGCTTAATGAGGAGCATATGTGGATTTCTCCGGGAAATAATCCTGTACATAAAAGAATGCCTCACGCTTATGAAACACAACTGCCGGAGCGCTTTGACGCACTCGTAAAAAGCATCTCCTCTGAAGCCTCCCCGCTTACTTAGCTGTCAGACTTTACTGCCCGTATGGCTCATGATGGAATCTATTTCTCTTTTCATATTTTCCAGCGCGTTTTCTTTCCAGAAACCATTCCCCTGTCCCAGGCTCACGGAGTCTGACGTGATCAGGCGGTACAAATCCTGGGCAGTATCAAAAAATCTGGCTATTCCCTTCTCGCATAAGTCAACCAGCATTGGAGACGCGCCCTCTTTCATAATATAGGTTTTTAAACCAAATACCAATCCCTCAAAAGTTGCTGTGGAACCATACCCTCCGATCTGGTATTCTGAGGCGGCAAACAATTCATATAAATCAACCACATTATTATCTATCACCTCTATATCCGATGCCGCCAGTTTTGAATAACGCTCTCTCCATCTCTCATATTCTCCGGGATGCAGTTTATAAACAATCCTATATTGTTCTTTATCGATCAATTCATTCAGTTTCACCGCCATCTCCGACATCATTTCGCCGATTTTAGGCTGTGAAATAAAGATGATCTGATGCGGAAAAGCTTTATCAACTCTGCTCTTTACCGCTTTCGCCCTTTCCTCCAAATACGGAAAACCGATTTCCCGCAGTCTGTCCGGCGGTAATGGATAAGCCGCCGAATCAATCCAGAATTGTGAAAAGGCAAAATAATATTGCGGAAACTGCTCAACCTGCGTCCCAGCGTAATAATTATATGCGATATGTTCTGCTCCCGTTGCACCATGCTGCAGTTCTATCGTCGGAATGTGCCGCGCCACGGCTAACTCATTTACGATCATACAGTCTATATTATATCCCACTACTTCAAGAATCACTTTAGGATGAATACGATCCAGTATTTTTCCAAATTCCTTTCTTTTCACTCTGTACACATAATAGCCGCATACCATTCTATCAAGAATCTGATCAATGTTATATTCTATTTGATAGGCTTTACAGATTTCGTCCAACGGTTTCTGTATGTTACTGCGCATTCTTTCCCTGATTTCCGCAATCTGCTTTTTGTGTAACAGTTGTCTCGAATACCAGTAAACCATTGTTTTTATCTCAATGGGATCCGTATACACAAGCCCTTTCGTTTCAACGGGTCTGAAATGTCCCTGAAAATATGGCCGCTCCAAAACGACACTGCCTGGATACTGCAAAGCAATTCTGTCCGTATAAAGACACTCATAATAACTGCCGCTCCATTTTCTGCGCTCTCCATTTAAGATCAATAAATCAGTTTTTCCTTTCGGCAGCCTGCCAAACAGAAGCGCATATTTGATCGTACCCAGTCTTGCAAGGGTCTGCTGTATTTTAGAACGGGACGGATACACATACCCTTCCCCTCCATGATCAACCTGCCTCGTGATCTCTACCACCAGATCACGCCGAAAAAAGGTCCAGTATGCAAAACCGTCCAATCGTTCTTCAGTCAGTCCGTATTTATGCTCTATTTCCAAAAAAGCCTTCAAATCCATATTATTGTTCTTACTCCCTATTATGTTGCTGAACTTTCCCTTTGCTTTAACAGGTATTCAGCCAGCATGAAATCATATTCTGTATCAATATCTACAGATCTCTCCGCGGGCATGATATAAGCATAACTCCCCTTATCATAAGGAGAGGCCATCGTCCACAGATATTCCTCCCTCAAAATATACAGGGCGCCGTTAATCCGATAATAGGGCCGCAGCGCCTGTCTCGATGCCGTTGCGATCTCTTTTGGTACAAAACCATCCATACAGCCGTCTTCCTGCAATGTATTGGCATATACGTGGGAGTGTTCCATAGCACATACGCCGACCACTGCATTTGCCTCCCTGCGACGGAATAAATCATAGCCGCTTACAATATCCTGATCCGTCCGCAGCGGCGACGTAGGCTGCAGCACGCACACACTGTCAAATTTTTCATCCGACCGCGCGTATCCGTTTAAAACTTCTTTCACCGAGTCCCATGTACTTGCCTTATCTGAGGAATTTTCCGCGCTTCTCAGGAAAGGAACCTCTGCGCCGTATTCTCTGGCAATGACCGCATATTTCTCCGCATCTGTAGATACCATAATACGCTCAAACACGCCGCTCTTAACCGCCGCCTCGATCGTATAAGCCAGTAACGGCTTCCCGCCTAACAACTTTATATTTTTATCAGCCACTCCTTTAGAGCCGCTTCTTGCCGGTATGATCGCCAAATTTTTCACAGACTTTCCTCCTTCCGATTTATATCGTTATATCGTAAAACTTCTTTTTCAGATCTATTCTACTGCTATTATATCTATTAATTGGATTTACTTTTCTCTTCGATAATCCCAATCATTCCATTTATGGTAAAAATTTGGTCGTTAGCGAAATCGTCATCCATAAACTCAAGTCCAAGACCCTCTTCACATGCACTGATCAGTCTTAGAAATCCAAAGGAATCTACAATTCCTGTCTCTAAATAATTTTTATCCATGCTTTCATCTATCTGTTCCTTCGATAGAGAACCATTCTCGACAAACCATTTAACTATAAAATCTCTTATCATTATGCTTATACCTCCCTGACCAAAACTCTTGCCGGACTTCCATCTGATCCCTTTACTTTCATAGGCAGCGCCACTATCTCATACCGTTTACTCGAATCGAGCACATCCGTATTATTCAGATATTCAACCATGACGATTTTCTCTCTGAGCAATATTTTATGATTCGGGGAATCCTCTCCTTCTTTCATGTTTATAGCGCTTCCATCGTCCGGGGATGGCGTATCCATCGCCATAAATTTCATACCTTTAGATATCAGATATTCAATAGCTTCCGTACTAAAACAGGGAAAATCTTTATAATATTTATCAGTCTTCCAATTGTGATACCAGCCAAATACAAAAATAAGTCTCTCTTCGACATCGATATTTCTGACATCATCTATTGTGACAACATCACCCTGACCCTTATTTCTGAAATCCACGACTTTTGCAGTTCCCCACATATAATTGATATCAAGAGACTCCATTGTTGTTCCATCCTGGATAAAATGGTATGGGGCATCCATATGTGTTCCAGAATGCGATCCCAGCACGATTCTCTGTGTATTTCTTCCGACCTCATCAATTGTACCCATGGGTACAATCTGAACATTCTGATGCCAGTCTGTCCCACATGTAGGCATTCCCGTCTCGATTTCAAACGTTAAATCATAAATATTCACTGTTTACTCTCCTGTTTTATCATTATTATTTCAAAGATCAAATTTACCGAATCAGACCTTGTAAAGCAAATATCCAACAGCCTGTCATTAACTTTCAAAGTATCATGTGAAGTACACACTCCATCCCCGGGAGTCACATGAAACGGAGAATTGGTAATGACCGCAGCCGTTCCGTACCCCCCCATCTAACCAAACAGGTTTCTTTCTGTCGCACGGTTTTAGCTCCAGCCAGTAATCTTTTTTATCCAGAACACCTTTCATATTACACTTAATCGCATCATTGAGAATTTCAACCTTCCTGCCAAAAATTCCCATCAGGAAATCGACTGCCTTCTCTTTATCAAAATAATAACCATAGACAACCCCATCTTCTATGCATACAGTCGTTTCATCTCCCACATCGTCATAAAAAATGTATTCCGTCGGAATAAATTCATCATAAAAATACAAGTCATGACTCTTTTGAGGAAACTGCATCAATTCAAATTTTATTTCAAGATTTGTCAGATTGTGCTCCTGAAATATAAGTCCTTCTTTTTGATCAAGAATTTCCTCTTTACACTTTCTTGGCGCTACATACGATATATGATCAAACTTAATTATCACTTTTATACCCCTGTCAGTTTCTTTGCTCATTTCCTATATATTCATTGAATCCAAAATCAGTCAAAATGCATTCCTCATCCTTCTTCATAGAAGCTGCAATTTCTTCCAGCTTCTTCTCATCCAGATTAACCTTGTCATATCGGCTGTAATTAATGATCAGATCTAACGGATTTACTCCGTACTTAGCAGAGTATTTATGTATGAACTTCATATAACTTGTATGGAATTCGGCAATACCGCAATACAGATCCAACGCATTGGCACTGTGTTTCCACAGCGGTCTGACAAATTTTTCAGAACAGTCAAGGATCTCCTTTAAATCATACAGCACCTTATTGGAATTTCTCATAAGATTACCTATATACAATTCTGTCGCCGCGTTTCCTGCGCTCCTTCCCATTCCTAAAATTGACGTATCTATAAAATCAAAGCCCAGTTCAGCAGCAAAAAGAGAGTTTGACACTGCCAATCCCAAATTATTATGTCCATGAAACCCAACCTTAATATTGCTTACTTTCCTGATGGCATCATAGTATTTCTCGATATCATCCCTGCACATACTTCCCGCCGAATCCACAATGTAAACCACATCTGCACCATAGCTCTCGGATTTTTTTACGTTTTCTGCAAACATTTCAGGAGAGACCACGTATGACTTCATATAATTCGCCATCACTTCCAGATTGGATTTTTTAGCCTCCTTAATATAAACTTCCGTACTCTCAACCTCAGTTACATTGGAACCAACACGCACAAAAGAAGCGCCCATTTCCTTCATCCTGCCAATGGATTCCAATTTAGCATATGTCGGAATGCAGAACATACCATACTTAGCGTCAGGTACGCTTCTCTGCGCCGCCATAAGATATTCTTCATCCGTACAGAGTGCCTCTCCATTATCCGGCGTACTGGCATCAAGCCCCATACCATGACCGATCTCAATATACTCAATTCCTGCACTGTTCAATTTCCTGCATATCTTTTCTGTCTCATACTGAGAAAATTGAAAATTGATAGCGTAGCTCCCATCCCGAAGCGTTACATCCATGATCTGCGTATTGTCAGCCATTATTATTTGCCTCCCACTGTCGCCTTAACTCATTTTTATCGACCTTCCCATTGATATTCCTCGGAATTTCTTTCATTTCCCATAAATAATCAATGGAATAATTTTTACCAAGCTCTTCTAATACAGTTTTCTTTAATTCTGATTCAAATACTGCCATATCTGTGTCTTCGACTCTTCTTGTATAGGCACAACACACCTTTTCTTCTCCACATCTGTCATGAACTCCTATAACAACCGATTCCTGTATCCTGTGATCCCGATTAACTATATTCTCAATCAAAGCCGGGCTGATATTCATACCACCCTTGATGATCAAATCCTTGTTTCTTCCGGTAATGTACAAACAATCGTTCTCTATTTTCACCAAATCTCCTGATTTGTAGAATCTTCCATCAAAATACTCGTCAGTATTTTCGTTTGTATATCCCAAATACATCCAGGGGACATCAAGATACAACTCTCCAGAATCTGCGATCATGCATTCAACTCCTTCAAGCAGTTCTCCTACACAATTAATACCTGATCTGCTCAATGTAGCTTCATTTTCAACGGAAATAAAAAGTGTTTCTGATAATCCGTAACTCGCATAAACACACACATGATATCTGTCATTAAATTTTCGCCGCATTTCATTAGTCAGGGGAGCAGTACCGATAAGGAAAGTGAGTTTATGAGTTTTGCAGTACTCCTCTCCAATATTACCACGATCCAACTGATCTATCATCATAAGCATAGACGGTGACAGCCAGAACAGATTTACTTCATAAGTCTGAACAGTCTTCCAAAATTTCCTTGCCGACATAATAGAGAAACGCTCTGTGATAACAACAGAGGCCCCGACAATAAAAGGATAAAACAGGGAATTGAGAATACCGGCCATATACGTCATAGGCATCAAATGGAGCAATCTACTGTCCGGAGAAATGTCTACCTTATCATGCAAAGCAATTGCCGTCATCAAAAGATTACTCAGAGAATGCTTTACTCCCTTTGTATTTCCACTCGTTCCTGACGTAAAAGTGACAAGAAACAAAGAATCGAAATCTCTTTCTGCAATTCCTTGAATTGTTTTTTCTTTTATGTCTTCTATATGTAATTCATTTTCTGAATCTAATATGTCAAGAAACCCTTTACTGTCATGGCTGATCACATATGGAGACTCAATTTCTGTAATGATTTTAGTTATTTCTTCCTTACCCTTTTGCGGGTCTATCACAGTTATATGCTTGTCCGTAAAAATCATTGCGAAATAGAGCAGCACTAATTCAAATGAGTTCTCCATTACCGCAACGATTTGCCGATCATTACTAATGTCTGAGAACATATCAGCAATTTTTAAACACTTTTCAAAGAACATATCATATGAATACTCTCGACCTTTAATGGCATCAATCATAAAAATCTGAGTAAAATCCCTTGCTCTTAACATTTCAATAACATATCTCTTCGCGGCATTCACTAAAATATTCCCTACCTCTTAATATCATAAAATTTTTTCTTTATGTTGGCGTCATTTTCTTCCATAAATTTTCCAATAATGCTTACTATCTGTTTTGATGTTTCCCCCTTACCATATGGATTATTTGAAACATCAATTTCTTTTCTGAATTTCGGATCTCTGGCCTTTTCAATCGCCGCCATAATGGATTCCCGGTCCGGCATACAACAAATGACTGATTCCGCCATGATCCTGCCCTTCTGTCTGTCTCCAATATTTACTGTAGGAACCCCAAACGCCGGAACCTCCCCGACTCCGCTGGATGAATTACCAATAACAAAAGAGGAATATTGAACAGCGCTCATGTATTTTCTCATACCCAGGGAACTAACCAGCTTAACATTAGGCATCCGAATAGCTGCCTGCTCTATAGCTGAGTTAATCGTCCTTCCATCGGCATCAGCATTTGCCTTAGTAAAAAGGAATATTATATTAGGATATTCACTTATCGCATCTAATAATTCTTCGATCTGCTTTTTTGCAGTATTATCTTCTAATGTTACAGGATGAAAAGTTGCCACTGCATACTCGTCTCCCAGTGAAAATCCAAGTTCTTTTTCCAATTCACCTTTTGTCAACTTTATAACATTTTTTGCATTCTCCACTCCGGTAGAACCGACATAAAATACTCTTGATGGATCTTCTCCAAGTTGAATGACCCGATTCCTGTATATCTCTGTAGTAGTAAAATGCAGATAACTCATCTTAGTTATAGAGTGCCTGATAGCCTCATCCACCGCTCCTTCTGTCGTCTCTCCTCCACACATATGAAAAATAGGGATTTTCTCGTTCATTGCCGCGCAGCAAACGGCAAGAACTTCATATCTGTCTCCCAGCACTAAAAGAGCATCCGGTCTTGATTCTGCAAAATAATCCGCAAAACTGATCATTGCAAGACCCATAGTTTTAGAAACGGCACGAGGCGAATCAGCGCTGAGAAGAATTTCTATTTTCTTATCAACAATGATGCCGTCAGCTTCTATTTCATTGACCGTCATACCAAATTCCGGTGATAGATGAGCTCCCGTTGCCACTATCTTAGTCTGGATATTTTTCAACTTCTGTAATTCTTTTATGACCGGCAGCAGCAAACCATACTCAGCTCTTGTGGCCGTCAATACACATATTGTTTTCATATTTCTATCAGTTCATCCTCTTTAAAATCTCGGACCGCCCTTGTTCCCATTACTTCTTCCCACTGCATCGGTGAAATTCCGTTACCTGGTCTTTTTGTCGTAAGATTATATTCTGTCAAAGTCTCACCTGCTTTTATGTCACACCTGGCCACAATACTTTTCCTTGCAACAACAATATTAGGTATTTCAGACAGGCACGGTTTTTTTTCTCCATTTCCAAACGCCCTCTCTATGTTTCTTATTGCTTTGACCATGGCCTTTAACTCGTCAGGTTCTATGCTTGCCTTATGATCAGGCCCTGACATGTTCCTGTCCAAAGTAAAATGTTTCTCAATAATTTTGGCTCCCATTGCAACGGCAGCAATGGGAATCTCAATTCCACAGGTATGGTCTGAATAACCTGTCTCCAATCCAAATTCTTTTTGAAGCGACAGCATGGCATTCAGGTTGACATCATCATAGCTTGCAGGATAATCTGTTGTACAATGAAGCAGTATGATTTTGCCTGCGCCATTATTCTGCAATACTTCTACCGCTTCCCTTACCTCCTGCATAGTACACATTCCAGTTGACATGATAACGGGCTCATGATAATTCGCTATGTTTTTCAAATACGGAAGATTTGTGATTTCTCCCGAAGGAATTTTCCACAGATCAACTCCTATTCCGTGCAGATAATCCGCACTTTCAATATCGAAAGGGGTGGATAAAAACTTTATTCCAATTTCTTCTGCATACCGTTTCAAGATGTCAAATGACTTGTATTCCATTGCAAAACTTTGAGCCATTTCCAACTGACTGTCATCCCTGTTTCCTGTATTCTCCATTTGGTACTCTGCTTTAGGTGCATATTTCGAAATCACATTTTCGGGTAAACCGGTTTGAAATTTAATAACATCCGCACCCGCGTCATAAGCAGAATCAATCATTGCTTTAGCTATTTCAATATTTCCATTATGGTTTACGCCGGCTTCCGCTATAATCATAACATTGCTCATCATTATTTCCTCGTATTTAATCTGAATGCACTCTTTAAGTAATTCTTAGAAACAACCTCCATCGGATCACCTCTGACTATTACTCCGGAATCAATATTTTTATTTACCACAGTCCCCATCGACACGATTGTATCATCACCAATGGTGACGAGTTCCTTAACAATACATCCCAGCGCAATATATGTATTATTTCCGACAAGTGTAGCACCTGCAATCACAGACTGTGACGATATAATTGAATTTTTTCCAACTCTGACGTCATGACCTATAACTGTATTTGGCTGAATCATAGAATTACTTTCTAAAACTACATCAACGGATATATAGCAATTATCTCTTATGATTACACCATCACAGACTAACGTTGACTTCGGAATATTTACCCCTGGTGCAATTAAAGTGGCAAGATTATATCCACTGACCATAATCTGATCATATATTTTTCTACGTAAATATACATCGCCAACCGAAATTATAAATTCTACCATATCTGGCTGATACATCTCTGTTATCTGCTCAAACGTGAATACCTGATATCCTCTGAATATCTTTTCCGCATCATCCACAGTTTTATCACAAAAGATTATGTTGTTCCACCGGTCTGCTTTACTTCTTTCCACTAAATCCAGTATTTCTTTGCCTGCTCCACCCAGTCCACATATTGCTATCGTGTTCATGATCATAGTCCCCGTCATAAAAATAAATACAAACATAAAATCAGCATACACTAAGAAATTCTCCGCATATACTGATGAAAATTATATCTGACAATTCAATTACTCATTATATTACCTTGCAATATCCAAAACTATACGATATTATTATCAAATCAACATAATTATACTGATAATACATCTACCTAATTCCTTCTACACTAATTGCTATTTATTCTATCGTATCCCATTGTATTTGTAAAGAAAATAAATCCTCCTGCTACAATGCCCTTTTCTCAGCCTGCCGGCTTATCACCGCAAGACATAACTATTGCATATAAGAGCATTTTACAAATAATACACCGATCTACCAAACTGACCTTTCCGATTATCCCTGATTCCCCTGCAAGTCGCCCGCACAAGCTCCTTCTTTCCACGAAACAGCCACAGCATACAACAAGCCGTCCTGTTAAGCGCATAGTAGAGCACAAACAACGGATATCGCGCCCCTAAATGCTGCCTGTTGCACAGCAGCCAGTTACGGGCAATATAGTAGGCACACAGCGGGCTGTCCGCCCCC
>CAMWJC010000055.1 GCA_947174495.1 uncultured Lachnospiraceae bacterium
TATAATGCCCTAAGTCTGTCTTCCAGTCATAATTTCCAAAGAAAACAAGCGGGAGCGCATCTGAGAGCACATCCCTTCCCACATAAAGTCTGGAATCCCACTCCACCCCAAAGAGATTGCACAATGTGGGAAGCATGTCTACGGAAGAAGTAGGCGTATCAACCATAATCGGTTCATTATCTTCAAGCGATCCGCACCAGATAATAGCACGGCTTCTGTCCCGCTCCTCATAGGTGTTCACCGGATAACCGTATAATTCAGATAAATACGGCATATTTCCCAGAGCGGCGTCCGAATCCAGCCCATAGGGAAAATGATCCGGCGCGATGCAGATGACCGTGTCATCTGCAATACCCTTTTCTTCAAGAGTTTTCACAAGATAGTCCATTGCCTTTTCAAGCTCAATATTTGCCGCTATATAAGCACATACAGGCTCCGAATAGGTAAGATTTTTCTTCGCGCACCATGCGTCTGCGGCCTCTTTATTTTCCCTTGACATGGCATTCTTATCATAAGTGTATAGACTGTGACCACTTACTGTCATGTAATAAACATTAAAAGGCTGTTTGTCGATGTACATCGGCAGAGTTTCCTGTATCAATTCCAAATCACTTGCCGGCCATACAGGACGGATAAGCTCCTCAAGACCATTTCCCACTCCCATATATCCCTCACTGTAGCCCAGCTTTGTATGGGTCTCATGCCGGTCGTAATAAGTGTAGGTACTGTTGTGGAAAGCCATACCGAAATATCCCTTGTCATTTAAAAGCGCGCCCATATTGGTGTGCGTTCCGTTCTGCGTAATCTCCTTAATAGAGCTTCCGCCGGAAGTCGGAATCAAACCAAATAAAAGCTGATATTCACCTCCGGTTGTTCCGGCAATTGACTGTTGGTAATAATCATTAAAGTTAATTCCATTTGTGGAAAGCCTGTAAAGTGTCGGTGTGAGCTCCGGGTCAATGAGAAAGCCCGAAAATGCTTCCGCACAGATCAAGATCAGATTTTTCCCTTCAAAAGCGCCCGTATAGGCATTTTGGCTTGATGGCGTGAGCGTGGAAACATAAGCATCAATATCGGCACAGTTCCCACCTGCCTCAGCAAGAGCGGCAAAATCAACAGAAGACACACTCTGACCGTATACAACCGGTGTTGCCGGTTCGTCCTCCTGTGCAGTTTCCGTGCTTTGGGAGGAAGTCCCCTCTTGAAGCATAACCACCTCCTGAGTGCCGGCAGCCTCCTTTGCCTGTACGGCGGTCTTGCCGCCGGATACAGCTTCCTCCTTGCCGCTTACAAGTGCATCTTCCGAAGATGCACCGGCTGTGCCCTGAGCGAGTTCCACCTCCGTGCTCTCAAAGGCAGGAACGGAGGTTTTGGTTGAAGCAATATTCCGGATATCCAGACACAGCCCCTCACCCAGCCCAAACTGCATTACCGCCGACTCAAAATTATATTGATTTGTATAAATGTCCTTATTCAGACCGCAGCATAAGATGAGGAACAAAGCCGCTCCATAACAGACAGCTCCCCCGGCTAAATGTGCCAGCGAAAAATAAATGGTCTGCCCTGTACGTCTCCGCCAAATGCCCTTTTGAGGTAACTGCCCTATTATCTTTTCTCTTAGTACAAACCACAAGATAAGCGGCAGCAAAAAGAGTGCAATATGACTGATTCCATCAAAGCAGAAGATCAGCCGCCTGATGTCAGCACCAAATCCGCCCAGTGCGTCAGTTGCAGCATTCAA
The DNA here is from genome assembly GCA_947174495.1 of uncultured Lachnospiraceae bacterium. Classification (GTDB taxonomy): domain Bacteria; phylum Bacillota; class Clostridia; order Lachnospirales; family Lachnospiraceae; genus Suilimivivens. Next base: position 1,742 of record CAMWJC010000055.1, read on the forward strand.
TATGGTATTTAAGTCATATGCCACCTTAAACTGTCTATATACCAGAAATTCCACAACGAAAATGAGGAATAAAAAAACCAGATAGATTGGTATCAGAATCTGCACCGCCTTTTTCGGCAGCAGCGAAATAATACCTGAAACAACCAGTCCCATGCAGAGAGAGAATAAAACCAGAAATACAAAGGAACTTCCGGTGTGCAATGTTTCGACTGACAGCTTGAAAACAATCTCCGTGAAAAAACACGAAAGAGACAAAAAAACAGCCAACCGTATAGGGCCCTGTGACCAAAAATCTTTAGCCCTAACCGGAGAAGATTTCCTTTTGACAGTCTGTACTGCCCGCGCCGGCCGCTTCTGTACTGCCCGCACTGACCGCTTCTGTACCGCCTGCGCCGACCTCCTCTGTACTGACTGTGTTGAAGGTGTCTGTACGGATAGTACCACCAGATTCCGCTGTTGTTTCTTTTTCTTTTTTCTTTTCTTCTTTTGTGTACTCATGATGTCTTATCATTGCAAGCGCTTTGACTTGCGTCCTCCTTTTATAAAATCAAGGTTAATCACAAAAATTCTGCTTTTCCATTACCCATAACCTTATTTTATACTGCTATTTTACATGCCCCATGCATCATAATTGCATCATAATTGCATCATTCTTGCATCATTTTTGCATCATTCTTGCATCATTTTTGCATCATTTTTGCATCATTTTCCTTTTCGTTGTCAGTCAGTTAATGTATTGACAATGTCTTCTCAAATATATTTTTGCCGCTTGGGGTCGAGTACTCTCGGGAAGCTTACTTCGGTAAATAAATCCAACATTGCCCCAAACCCTTCTTCCAGTTTGTACTCAATCTCCTCTTTATACATAGGGATTGCCCACAAAAAATTAATTTTAGTGCCATCCTTACAGGTCAGTACATCGACTCCCGGATATGCATCTCCCAGCGGAATAACCGGTAAAAAGAAAAAGCCTCCCATTTCAGTTCCTTCTCCAAGCGGCTCATAATCCTCGCCGTTTGGCAGAGTATGTCCCGTTCCCAGCCAAGTTTTGTATTCATGAGGAAATCTGGCAAGGTATTTCAGCCATCGGATAGGCCAATAATATTTATCTCCCAATTCCTTGGCACTTCCCCCAATCCCGCCAAACTTCCAGTCCCTTGGCAGGAACAGAAAAAGTTCCGCTCTCTCATAATCCTTTTTATCATAAGCATCGTCGGGAAGCGTCATTGGCAGATCACTCATTCCACTTGTCCACAGCACATAGTAATCTCTTCCGCAGTCAGGCGGGATAATGTTAACATCAATGTGCACAATATCCGACAATATCTCATGAAAAACAAAGGGCTTGTCTTCCTTACACGGAAATATTCCATCAATGTATTCTGTCATCTCTTCTAGATATTTTCCGGATTCTGTCACCGGTTCCCATGACCGGTTGTCATCATTGCTGTAACCAATAATATCGACCTTAGTTCCATCCTTGGAAACCTTCTTTTTGCGGTTAAAAATAAATCCCATATCTTATGTACTCCTTAGAATATATGCTGTATTTTTTGATTATACGTACATTGTATCATCTATTCAGATTATGCGTAATATATTATCTTTGTTTTTTATTGATTATACGCACATTTAATCCCCAAATAAGTGCCATATTTAGGAGCCCTAAATATATGTCATATTTAGGGGCAAATTTCTTCTTGTCCATTCCAAAAGAATTTTGATATTATTGTGATGTAGAATTCATTTCCAATATCCCAAAAATATAATAAAACTGACAGGAGAACTTGAATGAAACACTCTTATCTTTATATAATTTTATCCTTATGTCTCACAGTTGCCTTCTTCCTTGGCGGCTGTGCGCAAGATTTGCAGACACCAGACACCGCCGAAAATGATGTGGAAATCCTTTCTGATATGGCTGCTCCATCTGCCTCTCCATCCCCTACTGTTACACCGGAAACAGATACTCCGGACATTCCTGATAAGCTTCCAAAACCGGAAGGAAATGCTCAGGAGTCTGAAGAATCCAGACGTGCGCTTTATGAAAGGGCAGAGCCGCTCTATCAGGACGAACTTTCTTTTCTTGAGAATGTTTCCTATTTTGAAAATGGATTTTCCTACACCTTTGCAGATATCGGCAACCAATACCCGGTGATGCTGGCAACAGGAGAAACATTTACTTACGATATAACAGAATCAATTCAAGCATGTATGCAGTGTAATGTTTATTATTATGACGGAAGCGATGTCCGTCTATTTGACAGCTTAAGCAGTCTTGGCACCGCTTATCCCATTGCCTTTGACGAAACCGGCCTTTATGAGGCAGGTCCTAAAGGTGTGCGGAGGTTGAGTATTAGAATGGAAGGAAAATATCTTAAGCTTGTGGTTGTAGAAGCTGCCTATGTTTCCTATGATGAGGATGGAAATTCTTCTTATTACAGTGAAAAAGATGGCGAACCTGTGGAAATTTCAGCAAGCGATTATCAACAACTGTTTACTAAATACCAGGCCGCTTCCATTGCCCAATTTGAAGGTTCTGCTCCTTCCATGCCTGCCGAATCTCTGGCTCTTATGCAATGTCTGGAAGGCGCCAGCGGGCACAAAATGGAGGAATATGTTTATGTGGATATGGATCATGACGGAAAGAACGAGATGATAGGCGCTTATGAAGATGATTCTTACGACTGGTCGGTCTGGTATGCAAACAATGACGGAACCATCTGCCAGCCTGTTCCCGGATCAGAACAAGGATTTGACACATGCCGCTTCGAGTTACTGAGTCTCCCGTCTGAAACACACATTGTTATTAATGAAGTTAATCTTATGGGAAACAACAAAAGATACAGCATTTACGGGTTAAATAATCAAGAAATGTACCCCCTTGTACATGACCAATATGGATATGTTTATCAAAATTCAAATGGCGATATTATTCTGGATGTGGAAGATTACGATGCGCACTACGATATTGTCGATGATCTTTTCACAGGGCACACATGGTCAGATACCTATCTCTATTATGAGGATGGCAGCTACAAGGAATACGGTGCTGTAATCTTATCCGAAGAACAGTTCTTACGCTACGACAATGCAGCCGAACTTCTTTCGGACATTTGCAGTGAAGCCGACGATGGTGAAATTGAATTTGTATATTTTCTGAGGGAAAACGGCATTGTCCATGTCCAATGCATACTCACCATAGAAAATGTTAGTATTGATTATTTTCACTATACCTTCCGTGCGGAAGAAAACCACCTCACGGGCAGTCTTGAAAGTAAAAATGAAGGGCGTATGGGGACCTATTTTTCCACACTGGAGGTCACTTATCCTGAAGCGGAGGTTTTTCCCAGCCGTTAAATCCTTTCCTATATGTGATTTCTGGGTGAACTTGAAACAGCGCCGCCTGACGGCGGCGCTGTATTAAAATACTTTGCATTCCCTGACTCCTTGAAAATGATGACTTGATTGAAATACTCTCAAATCAACTTCTTAGCTTCTTCATATCCACTCACAGTCGTTCCCAATCCCTCACATGCTTTTTCCAAAGTTACCTGAAAAAATTTCATAGCATTTTCAATATCCATCACCAAACGCCTGGCTTCACCCTCTGCCTTTCCCTTCCTCTCATATTGGTCAAACAATTCACACACTGTAACCTCATCCTCCTCTCTTATACCCTGCTCATTCATCCAGCCTTCAACATCTTCTATATTTCCATCACCCGAAAGTACTTTGATCATCTTAATCAGCGCAGCCTTATGTATGATCTTTCTATTTGAACAATAATTCTCTCCTTCCGCAAGAAAATCCACTACGATACGCATATCACTCTGAAACAGCTTTCTTGTCTCTTGTGTCAAATGTCTCATTTCATACACATGAAGCATTAATCCATCAATAAATTTCCATTCTTCCTCTGAAAGGTTCTTTCTCCTGAATAATTCTCGAATATCTCGATTGCTTTTCCATCTTGGCTTCCCCCAGTAAAGCACAAACTCTATCACCGGAAAAATCCCCGGTATCTTACCTTCATACTGTTCTCTGTAGACTCCGCCTATATACCCCGCTTTTCTAAGCAGCATCTTCCCATCTACCCTGCTTTGATTAGCAATTAGATACATAATATTTATCTTTCCATCTACTATTCCACATTTGCACAAATCTTCATATTGAGTTCGCAGTTTTTCCTTTCCCTGATAGATGATTTCTGTTGGTCCTGCCAGTAACTTTTCTGCTTCTGTTACCTCTTTCCCCTGATACAGCAATACATTTATCACATCCGCTGCAACATCTGGAAAAGCCACAAACTCTTTCTCCACGATATCCTTCGTCTCTTCCGATTTTCCCATTCATCCTCCTTCCGGCAGGTAAATGGAAAATACTGCCAAGACATCCTCAAAAGATCATTCCTTGCAGTTCTTATCTGCTCCCTGCCTATTTCAATAAAATTGGTGATAAAAGCAAGGATTCTAAAACAGATGACCACATCCTACAAAGATGCCTCTTAGAAAAATTAGATAATAAACGAATTTCCGTTAGAATTTCTATGCTTTGTCTTATTGTATCAAAAGCATAAATATATCGTCAATAAAATATATGTAAATTTTTGATAAAATATTGTATAATTTCTCATCAAGGGGTACGGAAATGATAACCTAATCAGTTGCCGCTGCCAAAGCACTTCCCTCTTTCAACAGCCTGTCATATTCCTGAAAGGAAATAAACCTTCCTCCCATACTTTCCAAATGCTCTGTGTGGAACTGGCAATCAATCATTAAAAAGCCGTTCTGTTCCAGTATCCTCGCCAAAATGATCAGCGCAGACTTGGAACCGTTCTCTTTTTCTGAAAACATACTCTCGCCAAAAAAGCATTTACCGATGGAAACCCCATATAGCCCGCCTGCAAGAACATCATCTTCAAACACTTCCACACTGACGGCATATCCTGCCTCATGAAGGCGGTAATAGGCTTCCTCCATTTCGTCTGAAATCCAGGTGCCTTCCTCCATTTCCCTCTTCATCCGACACCGGTGCATGGTGTCCTGAAAGTCTCTGTTCAACATGACTTTCAGTTCATGCTTCTTCATATATTTTTTCATGGAACGGGAAATATGTATCTCTTTGGGAAAAATAACAAAACGCTCCTTCGGACACCACCACATGATTTCCTCTCCCGGATTATACCATGGAAAAATTCCATGCGTATATGCCAGCAAAAGCCGTTCCACACTTAAATCTCCTCCGACAGCAAGCAGTCCGTCCTCCTCAGCATAAGCAGGATCAGGAAAAGAAATTCTATTTTCAGCCAAACGAAAAACAGGCATACAATTTACTCCTTATTTCCTTTAGATAAAAGGCTGATCTTAAACTGATCCCCAATAGCAGTCAGTTCACATTTCCCGCCTTCCTTAAGCTCTCCGAACAAAATTTCATCCACTAAAAGCGGCTTAATTTCGCCCTGTATTACACGTTCTATTTCCCTTGCACCAAATTCTGTACTAATACCTTTTCTTTTCACCAGCTTCTTTGCTTCCTTGCTGACAGACAGCTCCACATTTTTCCGCACCAGCATTTGGGCAAGTTCCTTTAACTTTTTCTCTACAACCTGCCCTGCCATCTCATCGTCCATTCCATGGAATACCACAATTCTGTTTAAACGGTTGCGAAACTCCGGCTGAAAAATCCTCTTCACTTCCTCCATTATGGCTTCTTCTTTTATGTCCTGCTCCCCAAAACCGATTCTGTGCTTTCCTATCCGGTTGGCTCCCGCATTGGAAGTCATAATAACAATCACATTCCTGAAGTCTGCCTTTCGTCCCTGGTTGTCCGTCAGGGTCGCATAATCCATAACCTGTAAAAGTATGTTATAAATATCGGAATGTGCCTTTTCGATCTCATCCAGCAAAAGAACTGCATGGGGATTCTTACGGATTTCCTCCGTAAGCAGTCCGCCTTCCTCGTATCCCACATATCCTGCCGGTGCGCCAATCAGTTTGGCCACGGCATGTTTTTCTTCATATTCACTCATATCGAAGCGAATCAGCCTGATGCCCATTTCCTTGGCAAGACTTCTGGCTATTTCTGTCTTACCTACACCAGTCGGTCCCACAAACAACAGGCTTGCCAGAGGCTTTCCGTCTTCCAACAGTCCGGCTCTTGAGAATTTAACTGCATTGACCACCTGGGCTATTGCCTCATCCTGCCCAAACACACAGCTTTGCAGACGTCCCTCCAGTGTTGCCAGAGCCTGCGTTTCATCCTTTTCCACCACCTGCTTAGGAATATGGCAGGTCTTTGACAGGATTTCATCGATCAGCTCCTTATTCACAGTCTGTGTCTTTTGTTCCAGTAAATGCAGCCGCCTGTAAGCGCCTGCTTCATCAATCAGGTCAATAGCTTTATCCGGCAGATAACGCTCATTGATATACTTTGCGCTCATCTCGACCGCATACGCCAGTACCCCTTCTTCGTAGCTGACTCCGTGAAACTCTTCGTAATTCTTTTTCAGCCCTTCCAAAATCTGAACAGCATCCTGAATGCCCGGTTCTTTGATCTCAACATTCTGAAACCGCCTTACCAGACTTTTGCTTTTCTCAAAATGCTTCTTATATTCCTCATGAGTAGTAGCCCCGATGAAACGGACATGTCCTGCTGCCAAATACGGCTTAAGCATATTGGAGATGTCGAAGGTTCCTCCATTTACCGCTCCAGCCCCAACAATATTGTGGATCTCATCAATATAAATAATGGGCTTTTCCTCCCGGTTAATGCTTTCCATGACCCTTTTGAAACGCTTTTCAAAATCACCGCGGTACTGCGTCCCTGCCAGCAGGCTGCCCAAATCCAGCAAAAAAATCCTTGCCCCTTTTAAAGAATCCGGAACCTTTCCTTCATTCAAAAGTCTTGCAAGGCCATATGTGACCGCAGTTTTTCCAACTCCCGGTTCTCCTATATGAAGGGGATTATTTTTCTCCTTGCGGCAAAGAATCTGCATGGTTCTTTCCAGCTCTTCCTCTCTGCCAATGAGAGGATTAAATGTTTCCACTTCATCATTTAAGCAGACCGCATACTGCTGCCAGAAGCTTTCCTGCGTATCTGTACTTTCTTTTCCTTCACTGCTTTCACTTTCATATTCAATTTCCTCATAGGCCATTGCCATTTCCTGCAAAAGCTCTGTCATCTCTACGCCTTGCATACGCATATAGTAGACAGCATAGCTTTCTTCCAGCTCGTACATGGCATGAATGACATGGGGCAGTTCCACCACAGGCTTACCGCTTCCCTCCGCCGATTCCCATGCATACGCCAGCAAATTTCCCATTCCCATTGAAAGCTCGGGAGTGCTTTCCGCCTCCGCCGGTTTTCGCTCCATATAGGTATCAAGATACGTCCTTAACTGGCTATCCAGCTCTTTCACACTCCCGCCGCAATTTTCAAATGCACGCGCAAATACTTTATTCTGGCAGATCACATACAATGCAAGCTCCGGAGTCACATATTCAAAATGTGCGCTTTGAGCCATTGAAAATACGGTATTGATCAGTTCTGCCACTTCGCTTGATGTGTGCATGATTACGCCCCCTTAATGTCAAATTATACTCTGTAATCTCAATTAATTTTCCTCAACTGTCATCCGGAACGGAAAGCCCGCTTCCTTCGCCCTTGCCTGCGCTGCTTTAACTTTCGTAACCGCAATATCGTATGGATAGGAGCCTACTGCCGCCCTACCGCTCTCATGTACCATCAGCATCAGGCGCGATGCTTCTATTTCATTCTTATGAAAAATATCTACCAGGATTTCCACAACAAAATCCATTGATGTAAAATCATCATTATGCATGATCACCCTATAATGCTTGGGCTCCCGTATATCGATTCTTGTTTTTTCTCTTGTTTCTCCCTGTACTGCCATAGTATCCTCCATGCAAAAACAAACTCCACAACATATTGTACCAATTCGCTAACGTGGTGACTAGTCCCAGTCGCAAATTCTCCTGTGAATTCGTTAAAAAAAGCAGTTTTTGTTTTTATGTTATATTGTTGAATTATCCCCAACCAACAATCACATAATCACAAAAACTGCCATGCTTTCCCTAAAACTTCTTTTTCACAGGGAGCCAAATCTCCGTATAATAATTTTCATCCTGCGCACCCTTCGGATACTTGTCCGGCATATCATACATTTCCACGCAATATCCGTCTGCAATCTCGTATTCTTTAAGCGCAGGAAGCCATTCGGAAAATATCTTCACATTGACATCCCGCATGGAATCCGGCAATGCCCCTTTGCAGGAAAAAACTGCCCAGGTAAATGCCGGAATCGTCTTAACTACAAATCCATCCGGAATATCTTTTGAGGGGTGGTACACATCCGCTATCAGATATTCAAATTTTTCCCTACCCATTTTGGGATCAATATTTATCCCAAACATTCCGCAGACTGTCTGTCCTTTCCCGGATGTATAATGCTCCTGCCAGAATGCTGTGATCTCCTGCTGTGCGTTTTCATAGGAAAACTCCCGGGCTGATGCAAGAACCGTAAAACTTTCTTTCCTCGTAATTCTGTAATCCATAAGATAACCGCCTTTCAATGATATTGTCAGTTTCAGCGGCGCAAAGGATTTCAGCATTGCTTTTTCCTTGCGCGCATTAGAGGGTGATACCCCATGGAATCGTGAAAACGCTTTCGCAAAGCTGTCAGGTGAATCATATCCGTACTTCATTGCAAGCTCTGTAATGGTTATTTCACTGGAAATCAATTCACCTCCCGCCAGTGACAATTTTCGATTTCGGATATATTCTCCCACTGAATATCCGCATAGCATGTGAAATCCCTTATGAAAGTAAAAAGGCGATATAAAAACATGATCCGCAACATCTTTGAGGGAAATTTCTTCCGTTATATGTGCTTCCATATAATCCACTGCCTTTTCAATCGCTTTAATCCATTCCATTTGATCACCTCCTGTATCCAAACTATATCATCCGGATCTTGTCCCCGCCCGTTATCTCTTGCTTTCTTTTGTCTGCCTGCACATTTTCTACCTCGTTTCACAAAAATGGAGTCCCTTAAGACTCCACTTTTGACCCTAAAAATCTATTATCTATTCAACTTTTCTTCTGATTCCGGAAAGGGCTGATAGTCAATACTTACTTCTATATCCTGATTATAATTTCCAAACCCTCTTCCAAAAATGGTCAATCCCCCGACATGCTCCGCCTCCTTTGGAACCTCCAGTCGCAGTTTGATCATACTCATTCTATTCAAATGAAAGTCATCAATTGTCACATCCGAAACTCTATTTCCGTCAAGAAAAGTTCCATCTTCGTTAATCACTAATACTTTCAGCAGCCCATACTGTCCCCAATTATCATACCACCATTCTGGTGTGAAAATCCCGTGTACACCACCTAAATCTCCCGGACTTGTCCACTCTGCACATTTCACATCATTTATAATAAAAGAAATGTCCGATGGCCAGTCATTATTATAACCAGGTGCTTCCGAACTTAATTCCATCGAAAATGTAATCTGGGTAATCTGCTGGCGTTCCGGAATAAATGCCGGAATCACATATTCCACATAACCATAAGTAAACCACAAAATATCCGCCGAAAACCTGCTTGAATGCGCAAAGTAACGAACATCGTCCACTTCTCCCAAAAGCGCCGTACTTGTAGCCAGTCCGCAAGTAGGATATACCTGATAATCCGTGTAATGACCCACTTTTATACTGGTCTGATAAACGTCTTTCTTCTCTTTCTCTGTATGAATATCAATTAAAATTTTCTCAACACATACCGAGCATTTCTTTTGGTTTCCATGCCCTTCCGGTACACTTGCTATTGTCACCAAGCCACTTTCTTCCAATAATTTCATATGATAAGTCAATGCGCTGTTTGCGATATTTAATCGCCCTGCAAGATCATTCATGCTCATACTATTATTTTCCAAAAGAAGGCTTATGATTTCAATGCGGACTTCCGAATCCAGCGCCTTAAACACAGTTAATCCTTCTGACAAAGAGGGAATATGCAACATTCACTTATCCTCCAACACACAAACTTATCCTACATTTCAATTATTATAAGCTATTCATTTTTTAATTGTCAATCAATCTCCTCTTGCCATCTCTTTTCTCCAATGTTAAAAAATAGACTAAAGCTTACGCCTTAGCCTATTTTTAAGGATATGTTATAACCAAATTTAGTAAAGTACTTCAATACCTAATTCTTCCTGTGCCGCATTCCAGCTCTTTGTCCAATCCTCCATGATCTCGTCATAAGTTTCTGAACCCGTTGCTGCTGCTTCCACAATTCTTTGCACCTTCCTGTTTCCTTCTGCATTAAAGGACAGTTCTGATTCGGCATTCATCTGATTTAAATAATCTGCTTCTCCTTCTAATGCCGGTGCATCACTTAATACGGTACAATTATTGAATGCTGCATACATATCAGGATTTTTACCCTCCTTATCAACCGTGTATCCGCCTTCGTTATAGCACCAGTTTGAGTCCTCAGTTAACCACTTCAGGAAAATCATTGCTGCTGTCTTATTTTCATCAGAAGAATTTACATTAATAGCACTGGCATAATCACCGCCTGCTAATGCATATTGTGTTCCACCTACTGAAATAGGGAATGCCATATAGCCGATATCCTCACCGTGATCGCCTGCTTCTACCATCTGCGCATATGCCCATGATCCAAGAACCATAGTTCCGATCTCACCTCTGTTGATCATACCTTTACAGCCTTCCCAGTCGGTAGTCGTATAATCATCTTCAATCAAACCGTTTGCAACTGCATCATACAGAATTTTATAAAGAGCATATGCTCCTGTACCATCTCCATTATCTGAAAAAGGATTTGCTGTATGTACAAATTTCTGATTCATATAAGTGTCATCTCCATTTGACACACAGCCTAAATAGGCATCCCATGCCCCCATAGTCCAGCCAGCCGCATAATTGGTATATAACGGAATAGCATCTGTGTTATCCTTAACTGCCTGTAATGCAGTAATAAATTCATCGGGTGTTGTGGGAAGGGTTGTGACCCCCGCTGCTTCAAAGACTGCTTTATTATACAAAATTCCCTGTGCGTTTGCCATATAAGGTACCCCGTAGGTATATCCGGCATATTCTGTCTGGCTCGCAAAATTAATCTCTTTATCCATATTCTCGAATGTATCTAACGGATAAAAGTAAGTGCCATATTCCGCTTTATCAATTGCCGGAATAGCCATAATATCTGCATAATCTCCAGACGATAAACGAAGTAACGCTTCTTCTGCGAAATCCGGAATTGCTTCCACTTCTACTGAAATATTGGGGTACATCTTATTAAAATCTGCTATAATCGCATCCAGTGTACCATCTTCGCCACGATCTGTTCTGTGGGTTGTCCACTTAATGCTTGCCGTGTAATCAAGATAGTCTGTTCCGACATTAATTTCTGAGTAGCTGGGTACACCCTCCGTTTTATCACTTTCCACCTCTGTCTCTGTCTGCACCGCATCTACGGAATCCTCTGTTCCGGATGCAGGCTGGTCTACTGCTACGTCGGCTGAATCTGATCCTGCTGCACTATCTGTGTTATTCCCACAGGCAGCTATGGACAGCGTCATCATTGCTGCAAGTACTACTGCCAACACTTTTTTCAATTTCATCTGTTTTTCCTCCTGAAATTAATTTAAAATATTTTTAAATATTTCAAATATTTTTTAAAATATTATCACCATTTATAACTTTTGTCAATATTTCAATTTCTTCCTTTTTGTAACTATTAGAAATTATTTTGCATAATTGATATCATATTGGAAAAAGGATTAAGTCATTTTGTACATGAAAAGCGGTAGAAAAGTTCACAGATTGGTACTATAATTATTTTGATGAAAATACAGAAATTGGAACTTACGGGGGATGAGTATGATGAACATTCAAATTGTACCTATGGTCACAGACGAAGACATAAACGGCAAGGGGTATGTCCATTGGAAGTCTTGGCATGAAACATACACCGGGTTGGTTGACCCTGCCTATATGGAGAATACGACACTTGAAAAGTGCACAGATATAGCACACCGCTGGACGCAGAATCTGATGGTAGCAAAGGATGGCGACAAGGTTATCGGATTTGTCGGTTATGGCGAACATAGTGATGATATTATTACAAATTGCGGAGAAGTTTTTTCCATCTATGTGCTTTCCGACTATCATGGGCAAAAGGTCGGCTACGAGCTGATGAACGCAGCACTCGAAAAGCTCTCTGACTATGACAAAATCGCCGTCTGGGTTCTGAAAGGCAACGATAAAGCCATCAGATTTTATGAAAAATACGGTTTCCGCTTTGACGGCACAGAGAAAGAAATCATGCTCGGTACGCCAAACACCGAGCTGCGGATGATTTACACAAGGTAGTAAAGCACGAGAGTACTTCTACAAGCAATTCTGGACAGATATAGTCATGTACGCCAGATTTTCCCTGTAACTGTTCTCCTTCTTTTTCATAATATATAGCATATATTGCAAAAAGGAGAATTTCTATGGCTATCGGCTATTTAACCATACAGGCAAGAACTGCCCATGATGCCCTCCCGTTAGAAGGAGTACAAATCCGGATTACGGATTCAAAAGGAAACAGGATCTATGAATTACTTACGGATGAAAGCGGGGAAACACAGACGATCCCGCTTGAAACAATAAGCAAAAGCTTTTCACAGACCCCTTATTATGAGGAAGCGCCCTTTACCAGCTATAATGTGCTGGCACAGACAAATGGCTTTAACTCTCTCTACGTTTCCGCCATCCCCATTTTTGACGGAGAAAAAGCCGTGCTTCCGCTCTCTCTTGTACCTATGTCAGATTTGCAGCGAAGCCCGAATACCACGGAGATCCCCGTTGGAAAACCTGCAATTGCCCTATCGCTTCCTCACCATCAGGAAGGGGCAGGCGTTACTCCTCGCATACTGCGTCAGGTGGTGATCCCCAATCCGATCACGGTCCATCTGGGTTCTCCCAGTTCTTCTGCCACCAACGTTCAGGTGTCCTTTCCCGACTATGTCAAAAACGTGGCAAGCAGTGAAATTTATCCCACCTGGCCCACGGCAGCGCTGACGGCCAATATTTACGCCATCATCACCTTTGCGCTTAATAGAGTGTACACTGAATGGTATCGCAATCAGGGATACAGCTTTGACATTACAAACAGCACCGCTTATGACCAATACTTTGTCTATGGCCGTGCCATCTATGATTCCATCAGTCGGATTGTAGATGAAATTTTCAACCAATATGTCCGCCGTCAGGGACAGAATTCTCCTTATTTTACTTCCTTTTGTAACGGAACTACCTCTACCTGCCAGGGATTGTCCCAATGGGGCACTGTAACACTGGCAAATCAGGGAAAGTCCCCCATCCAGATTCTTCGTTCTTATTATCCTAATGATATTGAAATTGCCAGCACAAATACCATAACCAATGTTCTCGCCTCTTATCCGGGTAGCCCGCTTCGAACAGGAAGCACAGGACTTAATGTAGAAACCATTCAAACCTACTTAAACCGGATCCGGCGTAATTATCCGGCTATTCCCGTTATCACCGATCCGGCAGGCACCTTTGGAGACAGCACAAAAGCAGCCGTGACTAAATTCCAAAGTGTCTTCAATCTGGTTCCTGACGGCATTGTAGGAAAAGCCACCTGGTACAAAATTTCCAGTCTGTACACTGCCGTAACAAGGCTGGCTGATCTGAACAGCGAAGGAAATTCCTTCGGAATCGGAACTGTCCCGCCCGACAGCACGCTTCGTCAGGGTTCCAGAGGGCAGGACGTGATCACCCTTCAATATCTTTTAAATGTGATTGGTGAGTATTATCCCGGTATCCCCTCTCTTTCCCAGGATGGTATCTTTGGAAGCGGTACCAGACAGGCGGTGGTTGCCTTCCAGCAGGCAAAGAACCTTGCTCCCGATGGAATCGTCGGCTCCCGTACCTGGAACGCACTGTATGAGGCATATCAGGGAATCATCCAAAATTCTCCCTCCCCCGGTCCCGAATCGAATCCGATCCGCCACGTCGTCCAGTCCGGTGATACCCTCTGGCTCCTTTCCAGAAGATATAACACCACCGTAGACGCCATTAAGCGTTTGAATAGACTGACCAGCGATATTCTGAACATCGGGCAGGTTCTTCTGATCCCCGCAGGTACAGCTTAATGTACCTGCGGGGAAACCGCCGGCTGTCATTTGAACTCCCTAATGAAAGTCCAAATAACGCTCAGCTTATTGCAAATAAATTTCGCCCTCTTTATGTATTATGAACACTTCCGCAATAAGGGCATCTCTCCGTATACCCTTTAACCGCCTGAAATGTCGCACCACAATTTTTACATTCAATAGCTACATTCGTTATCTTCTCCGGCTCTACAGGCTTATTGTCCATAAGCTCGTTCTCTCCGGGCAGAATCTCATTTCTGACTGATTTGGGATCAAAGCTGTATTTACCATTGTACTCATATATATCTATAGTCATTCCTATAGGATACTGGGAGCTTCCCTTACTAAAAGATGTAGGGATAACTGCCTCCCTCTCAATATGTTTTTCATCAAAATAATGAACCTTTGTATCAATGAGATAGCTGGAATTCACCGTAACAGATGTATTTTCAATATATCCGTATATCTTTGCCGGGTATTTTTTACCTTTCTTTTTTACCTCTTTCTTCTTTGCCAAAGCTGTTAGTACAAATATTACAAGACTAAGCCCTATAATGATAAAGAAAATCGGAACCACTATCATAACCATAAATCCCGATCTCAGCATCATAGGAAGAACGCTCCCAAATACAACCGTGACAACTAGTCCCAAACCGGCAAATATCGCCCCAAGAGCCAATAATATTTTTTGAAATGAATTCATGAATAAATACCTCCTTTACTCCATATCCACTTTATGAAATATCAAAAATTCCAATTTCCGTCTACATACTTAATAATAAATTATCTGCAGGTTGCTTGCAATGCATTTTTAATTTCCTGAGCACATGGGTAATTTCCAAGATCTCGCAGTTTCAATTTTACAATTTTCTAATCGGAAAAAACATATAATTTTTACCTGTCTTTGGACAAGTAAAATCGTGGACAGCGCCTGCCAATGGAATATCATTATCTTCCAGATACTTTATTACCGTTGAAAAAGTATCATCACTTTCACATTCTACATAAATATATTCATAACCGGGAATTCTCCACTTCGCCCAGCCATTGGGAGCTTCTGCGTCGTCATTACATTCCACTCCTGCGAGATAAAGTCCCTTGTTAAAATCCTCCCACGGATTAAAGGAACGGGAGAAATCAGACATTGCTCCCCATATTCCTCTTATATTTCCGTTTTCATCCTTTTTTGCTAAATGTTGAAATACCTCCATAATCACAAACTAATATTCCGATATTTTCTTAATACATATAAAGCCCTGTCAATATCATGATCATCAGGATTCACTATCTCTGCCCGATTTGACAATCCGCAAATACGCCGGGGTTCATTGCCAAAATAAACCCTTCGATTGTTGGGGCATGCGCATAATCTTTCGGGGAACTGATTTTTAAACCATTGAAATAAATCATGGTTTTCCTCATTCAAAATCTTTGCAAACTCATTAATATTCTGAAAATGATTAAAATAAATACACAGCATAAAGTATTCATTATCCGCATAGAAGCCGCATATATTTTTCCCCTTGTATGCATATTCAACCTTCCACTTGAAATCTGAAACAATTCCTCTTAGCGGCTTTATCCTTGCTTTAATCTTCATTCCTGACAGATTATCTTCTAACTTTTTCACAGCTTCAGCACTTCTAACGGGTAAGGTTTTACATATGTCATTTACTGTTGGAATTGGCGAATATGCATTTTTGAAATCAAGACGGATAAAATTCATCCACTTGTATTTACTGTCGGGGGCTTTACATAAATACTCTATACCCTCCATTACCCGTTTATATGTTGTATGAAAGATACGGACAGTATCATCATTTTGATCTATCTGAATACCGAGTTTTGATAATACTTCATATCTCCCGGTATTATATTTCGATTCATGAATGCAATTCATCTGGTTCAGAACATCAATATAATCTTCTTTTAATATAATCAGTGCGCCTGATCGCTCATCAATTCCTTTATTCTTCAAACCTATCTTATAAAAATACATTGCATAAAACTGTATAGCTTGTTGAAAAGTATTTCTAAGTGTACTTTCTCTGGAATTATTAACATGCTCCTTTTCTTTCTTGCTTTGCGCTTCCTGTTCCTTCAATCTTGTTACATATTCTTCGTAAGGTTTCGAAAACACCATATATTCCTCTGGTTTTTGATACATTTCCTGATAAAGCGAAACCATAAATTGATAAAACTGCAATCGTCCATCTTCCTTTTGCTGATTTGACACTTCAAAGGGTGCGATCATGTCCAGACAATGTTTAATTGAATGCTGCACATATGTTTCCATGTTCCTGTTCCGCCTTCACAATCCTGATTTTTTTAGTTTCTCATCTTCTTTAATGAGCATGACACGCCAACACCTATACAAACTTTTTCTTCTTAATCGGAATCCATATCTCCGCATAATAGTTCTCATCACTGGTTCCGTCAGGGTATCTATCTGCCGCGTCATACATCTCAATACAATATCCTGCCGCAAACTCATACTCCTGTTGCGCCGGAAGCCATTCTGAAAATATCTGTGTATTTACTGCCTGCATAGACTGCGAAAGTGCTCCTTTGCAGGGAAAAACAGCCCATGTAAATGCCGGAATGGTTTTTACCACTAATCCCTCCGGAATATCTGCCGATGGATTATAAATGTCTGCAATCAAATACTCGAAACGCTCATTTCCCATTTGCGGATCAATATTGATTCCAAACATTCCACAGACATATTTGCCGTTCTCTGATGTGAAATGCTCCTGCCAAAACAAAGGAATATCCTGTTTTGCGTTTTTGTAGCTAAACTCCTTTGATACTGCCAAAACTGTAAAACATTCTTTTTGGGCAATTCTATAATCCATAGTATAGCCGCCCTTCAACGATATTGTTAATTTCAGCGGTGCAAAATCCTTAATCAATGCCTTATTCTTGCGTACAACTGAAGGGGGATTTCCATGGAAACGGGTAAAAGCCTTAGTAAAACTGTCAGGTGAATCGTATCTGTATTTTACCGCAAGCTCCATAACTGTAATATCACTCGTAAGCAATTCCTGTCCGGCAAGTGACAGCCTGCGATTCCTGATATATTCTGTTACGGAATGTCCACATAAGATACTAAACCCTTTATGAAAATAGAACGGAGAAACATTAACATGCTCAGCCACATCATGCATTGTAATATCCTCTGCCACATGATTTTCAATATAGCGGATCGCTTCTCTTATCACTTCTGTCCATTCCAAGGTTATCAGCCTCCTTCGCTGTAATTACAGTATACCACTGAAGCTCTCTCATGTCCCGACATTACCTGCTCTCTTTTGGCATCCTGCTCAAAACATACCATGCCCCTACATGACTTGCAAGTATTTCTTAACCGTATAAACAAAATTGAATAGAATGGTATGCGTGCTTGTGGTACAATAATATATAAAGGTATTTTTAAAGTTGGAGACTATCTATGAGTAAAGACATAGGACAATATTCAAACTCTATTCAATTTGAAACAGAAGTATATAATGGAGTATATTGGATTCCTATAAACACTCTTGGTTCATCAAGATATTCCAATGAGGAAATGGCTGAAATATCAAAAATGTCCATGGAAAAGAAAAGAAAGTGCATCGGCAATTTGTATGAGGCTGTCCAACTTTTTCAGGTGTCGGAATTTCAAGGGATTTGTGATAATAAGGACTATCGGATCGACAATATTCACTGGCAGACCCACAAGAGTCCGGAAGAAGCCGTATTATCTAATGAGGGATGCTGCGCCACTGACACAAACTGGCTCGCTTA
>CAMWJC010000056.1 GCA_947174495.1 uncultured Lachnospiraceae bacterium
GGCGCAGCTTCGCTGACATTACACAACTGCGCCAATTTTCTTAAAGACAACTTATCAATTCCATCTTCTTGTATCATATGTAAACCAGTCTTTATTAGTTGAATTTTTAAATCTCCATGATGATATTTTTTTTCCATCTTAACCTCCCATCTTAACACCGTTAAGTTTATCATATACTCAACTTTTGTCAAGCCTTTCCACCTATTTCAGGACGTAAAAGGGCTTCCCGATTTCTCGGAAAGCCCCACAAAATCTAGCTTTTTACTGATTACTCAATAATCGTAGCTACACGACCTGAACCTACTGTACGTCCGCCCTCACGGATTAGGCTGGGAGAACCTTATGTGACAAGTTGCGTGTTTTCGGACTTTTCTGTTATTAGATTTTCCAAAAATATTGATTTTCTCTGTGTGTTCAAAATTTTTGTAGCCATGCACAACTACTTATTCATTCCTTTTTTCTTATATCGTCTGGCCCGATTACTCACAACCATCTCAATGTCATCTGAAAGCCCTTGTAAAATAACTTTCGTGCGGCTTTCTTTCAAATTCAACAATTCACAAAAATCCCAAATCTCATACTCTTTTCCTTCTTCCATAAATGAAAGAATTTTATCATACTGCATTTGAGTCTTTTTCGTCACTTTTTTATCGCCGCTTTTTTAACCTTGCATTAACAAATAACAATTTTAACCTTCCAATATCCTCTGCTCCATATGTTTTCTGGCTTCACTTTAGAAAATTATAACATGTCTACTCGTCTTCCTGTTCCTTCCTATAAATATCAGCCAGTTCCCGACAGTAAGCGTAAAGATCATCATTCAATGTCATGGCCTTCAATATATTAATGATTGCTTTTCTTTCAGCTACTACTCTCACCATCGGATAATATCGGGCAAAGGATTCTGTATGCTCTTCAATGTCCGCAAAAATTTTTTCCCAATCCTTGTCTCTGATCAGAATAGAACGATTTTGTGCGACCAACCACCGGCATCGGCAGTCTGCTGTTTTTTTCATTAACCGAGCATACTCTTTTTCCTTCAAAATTTCCTGATGGAAATTATAGGATCTGCCCAAGCTCTTCTTCATCATAGGATGTACTGTATCTCCTTTTTCATAATAGATAAGATCTTCATAATCAGGATCGCAAATATCATACTCCTCAGATTCTCTCTGTAATGCTTCTTTTTTGATACCTAGAATCTGATTAAATGCCTCCGCTGGATCCTGCTCACATGCCGACCTTATTTCATCGTCACCCATGTCTGTTTCGGCCATTCGAATCGTACTCTGCGCAGCTTCCTTTGCAAGATATTCGTCAATTACGGCGTTGACATTGCACTTGTCTGCAAGTCCCCTGTTTAAAGCATACCTGATCTCCTCAATCGGAATATAGCGATCGACCTTTTTGTTTTTTGCTCCAATAAACGCGAATTGTGCCAATAAGGTAAATATTCCATATGGATGCGCTTCTTCCTGATCAATTGCCAACGCATCTTCACAATTCTTGTCCATTACATGAAGCTTGGCATCCATTATACATAAAACAAATTTCTCATACTGATGATTGCCATCGCTGTCAATATAATCTGTCAGGTGACAGAGTTTCTCCAAATCAAATCCCAATAATAAATATTCATGAATCAGTCCATCAAACCCAACCGTTCCAATTCGATAATCATCAAATCTTTTTTTCCAATATTCATCACATGCGCCTTCTGAATAGTTTCTCCGTATATATTCCCCAAATTCTCCATTCAAAGTGCCCAGATACAGATTCTCAAATACAGCCAGCCGTTCACTCTCATTAAGCGGCAATTTTTCCACTCTTTTCGCAAAGCGACCCATATCGCAACGGTCGGGAATATCTATAGGCGTATCCAAATATTCATTCGCCATTTCCACCGCTTTCCTGCATTGTCCCCGGGTAATATCTCCATATACAAAGGCTTTATCACCAAGTCTGTCCTCAATCAGGCATGCAATGGAAAGAAGATACATATGGTATGGCTCTCCTTGTGTCTTATTACCCCAAAGTTCATAACAATGGCTGCACCGGATATCGTCCCAATCATAATCCAAATAAGCAGGAAGAACCGCCATAAGCGCGTCTCCGGCCTCTTCCTCAGCCTCAACACCGTCCCCGGCAATCAGATTCTTAGGCAGATAATACGCTTCGGCAATATGCATAGTCTCGTAATCTCCATCTGTCATCCATCCGATTCTCGTCTTTTCATTATTCCACCCATAACTATCCTCACGCTCTATAGTAGGTACAAGGCAAATCGTCTCAATCCCCCTGCATGGCACTCTTCTCCGCTCTGCCAGTGGAAATGCTTTCACAAGCGCCAAGGTCTCTTCATATACTTTTTCCCATTCTTCTTCGGTGACAGATTTGGACACTTCCAGATGAATAAATATTCCCATATTTATTTACCTCCTTACCTAATTACTGAAAATGTGCAGCGTATACAATGATTCATTTTAAAAGAACAAACCTTTCTCCTACTACCGTTTTAGAATAACATCATTTCCATTGTCTGTCATTGACGGCATAGTTCAATACATCAAAAAAGCCGCCAACATCACCCGGCAGCTTTACTAATATATTTTTTATACAGCTCATAGCACTTTATTAACCTATTGAATTGTCGTTGTTTTTCTTTGTCTGTAAAACTCAGATCCAGTTGACCACAGTCATCTGAATTTACACACTGTCTCCATTTTGGGCTACCAATAATATCCTCCAGATTTGCTTCATATAATTCCATGAGTGCAAGCATCGCATCTGCAGGCGGATAACTGATACCCTTTTCATATTTATACACCGCTTGTACAGATCCCAGACAAAGGTATTTTCTTACCTCTTCTACGGATATTTTTTTGGATTCCCTAAGCCATTTTAGATTGCTCCCAATCAATTTCATATCATATTCCGGTCTTTGTCTCAATACTTACCTCTTTTCTTGCTGGCATAGTTTTATTCACTATAGCAATGATACCTTCTATCTCATTTCCATTCTCGTCATAATAGATTGCTTTATTTCTTTTCGTTCTGAACCATTCTCCCTTCTTATATTTTTCATTTAGTAAAGAAATCATCTTTTCCAACATCAAAATGCTGTCAAAGCCTGACACTCCATAAATAGCCCAAAATCCATCCTCTTCATAAATCTCATAGTAATAGTGCCCATAATTATATGTAATATTCAAACTTGCCTCTGTATTTAATGCCGGCGTAAATGTTCCGATTTCAGGATGATAATCCGCCTGATATGTTCCGCCATGCATTAAATGTCCCGGAACCTCTGCGGTCTTTCCTGTCACGGGATCTTTTAAATAAATATCGTAACTCATAAATTATCCTCCTGTTCTTCATACATTTCTTTATAAAACATAACATAATCCGTTATGATTTCCGGATATTGATAATAAAACTTTTTACAGACTCGCTTAAACAAATCCAGTATTTCATCACTCATGCACACAGATACTAGTCCATCTAAAACATTTTCAAGTTCTTTTTCCTCTACTGCTCTTCCAGAACAAATTTCATCCACAATAGGCTTATATACTGAAAATGCCTGTCTATTTAAACTTTTCATGCTTTCCACTATAGTATTTATCATTTCTTCCATACTTTCTTTCACAAAAAATCCTCCTACTATTTACAGACAATGAAAAAACACCTGCATATAATAAGAGGATAATCTAAAATATTCTTTTTGTCATTGGACGGATAGTCCAATCGCTTTATGAAGCTTCACTGAAACGTTTTACATATGATACTAATCTTCCGGATCGGACAATCTCCATCGTTTTAACAATGCTATCTTCCATATACTGCCCCTGTAAAATCAGAAGATCTTCCATATGAACATTTAACAATTTACTTAATGCACATAAATGTTCTACTGATGGCAAAATCTTTCCCTTAAACCACCTGTATATTGATTGCGGACATGACAAATGAAGGTATTCTTGAATATCTCTTACATCATACCCGGCGGCTTTTAACATCTTTTTCAGTTTTATACCGGTTTTGACCTGATCGATTGGCTGAAACACTCAAACTCACCTCCAATATTTATCACTTATCCGCTGTTTCATCCTCCACCAATTCGTATACCCATTGCATTATCTCATCTGCATATTGAATGGCTTCCTTGGCATGATGCTCCTCCAGAAACAATTCATTCGGATATCTGACAGCCACACCATACGGAGTAAGTGTATCAGCGTAGTCATAGTACTTTTCTTCAATCATAACAAAATTTTTAACTTGATTTAACAAAAACGATAAGTCATGAAGCTTTGGCAATCCTCCCTGCGTTCCTCGAGATATCACTAATGCTTTAATGGCTTTTTCCGCAGCTTGTTGACTATGGTAACAAATAATCTCCAAAGGTTTCGGATAGTAATTCTCCATCAAATATTTCGCAACTCCCAAGTCCATATCTGCCATATCAAGCCACTGTTTCGTTTCCTGATTCATATAACAGCACTCCTTTTTCAAACACTTCATTTTCTACAGACATCATGTTCTTTCTTTCATTGAATCGGCTGCTGGTTCCTACGATTATATCTACGGGTCTTTGTTTTGTTGTCCGAATTGCTTTATACGCACTCGCAGTCATTTCCACCAAATCAGTAACCTTATCATCTACTACAATATAAAAATCAAAATCGCTATTCTCCGAATTTGTTCCGTTCGCAAAAGAACCAAACAAATATATCCTTATGGGTGATAACTGTTTTACAAATTGATTTTTCAACTCTTCAATTTCATTTATAGGCATGGCAAAGATCTCCTTCCCTTTTTCACAGATGTACTCCTTATTATAATTATAAACAGACGCCGATATTTTATCAACAATTTTCACCGTTCCTAATAATAAGCGCACCTCGAAAATGCTCCGCATTTCCTCGATCGCGGGCATTCGTCAAATGCCCGCGAAGACGCAAAAAGAGCCACTTTCATGCAAGCATGAAGTGACTCTTTATTACGTCTTTTTTATGCGCTTATCTCATTGCTAAACGAAAGTTATTCAATGATAGTAGCAACCCTACCAGAACCAACTGTTCTACCACCCTCACGGATAGCGAAGGTAAGACCCTGCTCCATAGCGATGGGGTGAATCAGCTCGATGGTCATCTCTACGTTATCACCAGGCATGCACATTTCTGTACCTGCAGGAAGATTACATACACCAGTTACGTCAGTTGTTCTGAAGTAGAACTGAGGTCTGTAGTTGTTGAAGAAAGGAGTGTGACGTCCACCTTCATCTTTGGTCAGAACGTAAACCTGAGCGGTAAACTTTGTGTGGCACTTAACTGAACCGGGTTTGGAAAGAACCTGTCCTCTTTCGATTTCAGTTCTCTGAACACCACGAAGCAGTGCACCAATGTTATCACCAGCCTGAGCTTCGTCAAGCAGCTTACGGAACATTTCGATACCGGTTACAACAGTCTTACGTGTCTCTTCCTTGATACCAACGATTTCAACTTCCTCGTTAAGGTGAAGTGTACCACGCTCTACTCTACCAGTAGCAACTGTACCACGACCTGTGATGGTGAATACGTCCTCTACAGGCATAAGGAAAGGCTTATCTGTCTCTCTCTGAGGATCAGGAATATAAGAATCAACAGTGTCCATAAGTTCCATGATCTTGTCGCCCCATTCGCTACTGGGATCTTCCAGAGCCTTAAGAGCGGAACCCTTAATGATCGGGCAGCCTTCGAATTCATATTCTTCAAGCTGTTCTGTGATTTCCATTTCTACTAACTCAAGCAGCTCAGGATCGTCAACCATATCGCACTTGTTCATGAATACTACGATATAAGGTACACCTACCTGACGAGACAGAAGGATGTGCTCCTTTGTCTGAGCCATAACACCGTCAGTAGCAGCTACAACTAAGATAGCGCCGTCCATCTGAGCAGCACCAGTGATCATGTTCTTAACGTAGTCAGCATGTCCCGGGCAGTCAACGTGTGCATAGTGTCTGTTCTCTGTTGAATACTCAACGTGAGCGGTAGAAATTGTGATACCTCTTTCTCTCTCTTCGGGAGCCTTATCGATGTTCTCGAAGTCTGTTGCTTCATTACCTGCAACTCTTTCAGCAAGTACCTTTGTGATTGCTGCTGTTAAAGTTGTTTTACCATGGTCAACGTGACCGATGGTACCAATATTACAATGGGTTTTGGATCTGTCAAATTTAGCTTTAGCCATTTCTAAAGTCCTCCTTTAATTGATAGAAAAATAAATTTGTTTCGTTTCATAATCGGCTATCTTTGATTATAGTAAAAAATACCGATATTTTCAAGCACTAATTGGTTTTATTTGGTTTTTGCTGCCAAGACCTTCTCTTGTACACTCTTCGGAACCGGCTCGTATTTCTCAAAGAACATTGAGTAGTTACCACGACCCTGTGTTCTGGAACGAAGATCCGTAGCGTAACCAAACATTTCGGAAAGAGGTACATAAGCTTTTACCATCTTACCGCCGCCAATATCATCCATACCTTCAATACGTCCACGGCGTGAATTGATATCACCGATTACATCGCCCATGTAATCTTCCGGCATAGTTACTTCCACTTTCATGATTGGCTCAAGCAGAACCGGGCTTGCTTTCTGCATAGCATCCTTAAACGCCATGGAACCGGCAATGTGGAATGCCATTTCAGATGAGTCAACCTCATGGTAAGAACCGTCAAATACGGTTGCATGGACACCCAATACCGGGAAACCACCCAAAATACCGCATTTAGCAGCCTCTTCGATACCTTCACCGACTGCAGGGATATATTCCTTGGGAATCGCACCACCCACAACCGTAGATTCGAACTTGAACAGTTCTTCACCATTGGCATCCATAGGCTCAAATTTAACCTTACAATGACCATACTGACCACGTCCACCGGACTGCTTTGCGTACTTGGAATCAACTTCAACGGTCTTGGTAAAGGTTTCTTTGTAAGCAACCTGAGGTGCACCTACATTTGCCTCAACCTTAAATTCACGAAGAAGTCTGTCCACAATGATCTCCAGATGGAGCTCACCCATACCAGCAATGATGGTCTGTCCTGTCTCCTGATCGGTATGTGCACGGAAAGTAGGATCTTCTTCTGCAAGCTTTGCAAGTGCCTCACCCATCTTGCCCTGTCCTGCCTTTGTTTTGGGCTCAATTGCAAGCTCAATAACGGGCTCAGGGAACTCCATGGACTCTAAGATTACCGGATGCTGATCATCACAGATGGTGTCACCGGTTGTGGTGAACTTAAATCCTACTGCTGCAGCAATATCACCGGAATATACCTTATCCAGCTCTGCTCTCTTGTTTGCGTGCATCTGAAGGATACGTCCTACACGTTCCTTTTTATCTTTTGTTGCATTCAGTACATAAGAACCGGAGTTCATTGTACCGGAATATACTCTGAAAAATGCCAGCTTTCCAACAAAGGGATCCGCCATAATCTTAAATGCAAGTGCTGAGAAAGGTTCTTCATCCGAAGAATGTCTTTCTACCTCATTACCATCCAGATCTGTTCCCTTGATTGCGGGAATGTCTGTAGGTGCGGGCATATACTCCAACACAGCATCAAGAAGCTTCTGTACGCCCTTGTTTCTGTATGCAGAACCACAGCATACAGGTACTGCTGTACATTCACAGGTAGCCTTACGCAGAACTTTTTTCATTTCTTCTACGGAAGGTTCCTCACCCTCCAGATACATCATCATCAGATCATCATCTAATTCGCAGATCTTTTCGATGAGCTCTGAACGGTATAATTCGGCATCCTCCTGCATGTCTTCAGGGATATCAATTACATCAATATCTTCTCCCTTATCATCATTATAGATGTATGCCTTCATTTCAAATAAATCAATAATTCCTTTAAAACTATCTTCTTTACCAATAGGTAATTGAAGAACAATTGCATTTTTACCAAGTCTGGTCTTAATCTGTTCTACGGCTCCGTAGAAATTTGCACCCAAAATGTCCATCTTATTGATGAATGCCATTCTCGGTACATTGTAGGTATCAGCCTGACGCCATACATTTTCTGACTGGGGTTCAACACCGCCTTTTGCACAGAACACACCTACAGCGCCATCGAGTACACGCAGGGAACGCTCTACTTCTACTGTGAAGTCAACGTGCCCGGGAGTATCGATAATATTGATACGATGCTCTAACGCACCCGGCTTGGGTTTACAATTCTCTTCCAGAGTCCAGTGACATGTGGTAGCTGCTGATGTGATGGTAATACCTCTTTCCTGTTCCTGCTCCATCCAGTCCATGGTCGCAGTACCTTCATGAGTATCTCCAATCTTATAGTTAACACCGGTGTAGTATAAGATACGCTCTGTCAGAGTGGTCTTACCTGCATCGATATGAGCCATAATACCAATGTTTCTGGTTCTCTCCAATGGATATTCTCTTCCAGCCAAAGGTTTTTCCTCCTTATATTAGTCTGGCAAAAGCTTTCTTTTCGCAGCAATAAATAACTGCAATACCTGCTTGCTAGAAGCGATAATGTGAGAAAGCTTTGTTTGCCTCTGCCATTTTGTGCATATCTTCTTTTCTCTTAACTGATGCACCGGTATTGTTGGCAGCATCGAGAATCTCGTTAGCCAGTCTGTCCTTCATGGTCTTCTCGCCTCTTTTACGAGAGAACATGGTGAGCCAGCGAAGCGCTAATGCCTGACGACGATCGGGTCTTACTTCAATCGGCACCTGATAGGTTGCACCACCGATACGTCTTGCCTTAACTTCCAGAACAGGCATGATATTGTTCATTGCTTCTTCAAAAACTTCAAGAGCCGGCTTGCCTGACTTCTCTTCTACTGCAGCAAATGCACCGTATACAATCTTCTGAGCTACCCCTCTCTTACCATCCAACATAATGTTGTTGATAAGTTTGGTAACCACTTTGTTGTTGTATAAAGGATCTGCTAATACATCTCTCTTCTGAATATGTCCTTTACGTGGCACGGTTCTTCCCTCCTTAATTACTTGATTAATTCATCGGTACTCACAGTGTGTCGTTCTAATTTCTCTCACAAATTGTGTACGTGCGGGTTAATCTTATTACAACCAAACCTCCGCCAAAGAGCAGAATTTATATCGTAACAGAATTCCAACACTGAATTAGCTTACGTTTGTGGGTCCAATCTGTTCCAAAGACTACTTGGAAGCTTTAGGCCTCTTAGCGCCATATTTGGAACGGGCCTGCTTTCTGTTAGCAACCCCGGCAGTATCAAGAGTACCTCTGATAATGTGGTATCTTGTACCAGGTAAATCCTTTACTCTTCCGCCTCTGATCAGAACAACGCTGTGTTCCTGCAGGTTGTGTCCTTCACCGGGAATGTAGCTTGTTACTTCGATTCCGTTAGAAAGACGTACTCTGGCGATCTTACGCAGAGCTGAGTTAGGCTTCTTAGGGGTAGCTGTCTTAACAGCAGTACAAACACCTCTCTTCTGAGGAGCAGAAGTATCGGTTGCTTTCTTGTGAAGGGAATTCCATCCTCTCTGTAAAGCGGGAGCCGTTGACTTCTTTACGGATGTCTGACGTCCTTTTCTGACTAACTGGTTAAATGTTGGCATTCTGTTTCACCTCCTGTTTATAAATTGTTAGTAATGAATAAATAATTCCTGCATTTTCAGGCACCAAAACACATGCGCCCTCCGATGCACACTAAATTAGTATACTTGCAGAATTTTTGAATGTCAATATCTTTCCCTGTAAATTTTAGGCAAAATAAACTTGTTTTTTACAGCAAAACCTCCAAAAATCCTCTTCTCTACCATATATAGTATATACGAAGAATGAATACACTAATCACTCTTTTGCCTTCCGTGCAAAAAAGATCCGGCACCTCACCGGTTCCGGATCTTTAATCTTTTAATTGCTTTTCATAAATTTGCTTATTCCTCTGTGACAGCCGCTACAACTTCTTCCTCCATAGCTTCTTCCTCTACAGAAATCTCAACTTCTTCTGTCTCAAAGTCCTCGCTTACGGATATTTCCAAATCCTCATCCGCTGCTTCACCTTCTATTTCCCCGTCCACATCAAAATCAACGGTTCCCATCAGGTTATTATCTGTAGAAAGCATCGTATTGCGATAACGTTTCATACCCGTACCTGCCGGAATCAGCTTACCGATAATGACATTTTCCTTCAGACCAATCAGCGGATCGCTCTTGCCCTTGATTGCCGCCTCCGTAAGAACCTTCGTTGTCTCCTGGAAGGATGCCGCGGACAGGAAGGAATTTGTTGCCAATGCTGCCTTGGTAATACCAAGCATTACCTGTTTTCCGTCTGCCGGTTCTTTACCTTCTGCAATCAGCTTCTCGTTTAAGTCTTCATATTCAAGTACGTCTACCAGTGTTCCGGGAAGGAATTCTGTATCGCCGTTATTCTCGATCCGAACCTTCTTAAGCATCTGACGAACAATCACCTCAATATGCTTATCACTGATATCAACACCCTGAAGACGATATACTCTCTGAACTTCACGGAGCATATAATCCTGCACCGCACGGATTCCTTTGATCTTAAGTAAATCGTGAGGGTTAACACTACCTTCTGTCAGTTCATCGCCGGCTTCTAAAACAGCGCCATCCATAACTTTGATTCTGGAACCATAAGGGATTAAATATGTCTTAGCTTCCCCTGTTTCGTCATTTGTGATCATGATCTCACGCTTTTTCTTGGTATCTTTAATAGTTGCAACACCGCCAAACTCAGCAATAATTGCAAGACCTTTCGGCTTTCTTGCCTCAAAAAGCTCTTCAACACGAGGAAGACCCTGTGTGATATCGTCACCAGCAACACCACCCGTATGGAAAGTACGCATGGTAAGCTGAGTACCCGGTTCACCAATGGACTGCGCCGCGATAATACCTACTGCCTCACCTACCTGAACCGCCTCACCGGTAGCCATATTCGCACCGTAGCACTTTGCACAGATTCCCACGTGGGAACGGCAGGTAAGAATGGTACGAATCTTAACTTTCTCTACAGGATTTCCGTTTTCATCCACTCCCACACTGAGAATCTTAGCCGCACGGCTGGGAGTGATCATATGATTCGGCTTAACGATAACGTTTCCGTCTTTATCTTTAATTTCTTCACAGGAATATCTTCCTGTAATCCGGTCCTTAAGACCTTCAATAGTCTCCTTACCATCCATGAATGCAGATACCCACATTCCCGGAATGGCATCCTTTCCTTCCATGCAATCCACTTCGCGGATAATCAGTTCCTGCGAAACGTCAACCATACGTCTGGTCAGATAACCGGAGTCTGCGGTACGAAGTGCTGTATCGGACAAACCTTTACGTGCACCGTGAGCGGACATAAAATATTCCAATACATCCAGTCCTTCACGGAAATTTGACTTGATCGGCAATTCGATGGTTCTACCAGTTGTATCCGCCATCAGACCACGCATACCTGCAAGCTGCTTAATCTGCTGATTAGAACCACGGGCTCCGGAGTCAGCCATCATGAATATATTATTATATTTATCCAAACCTGCCAAAAGCACGTCTGTCAGCTTCTTATCCGTCTCATTCCAAGTTTCTACAACCGCACGGTATCTTTCTTCTTCTGTGATCAGACCTCTCCGGAAGTTCTGGGATATCTTATCTACAGTAACCTGTGCTTCTTCCAGCATCTCCTGCTTCTGTGCCGGAACCGTCATATCCGAAATGGATACGGTCATTGCTGCCTTGGTGGAATACTTATATCCGGTGGACTTGATCAGGTCCAGCACCTCTGCCGTCACGGAAGCTCCGTGGGTGTTGATTACCTTTTCAAGGATCTGCTTTAACTGCTTCTTGCCTACGTGGAAATCCACCTCCGGAAGCAACAGATTATCCGGATTGCTTCTATCTACATAGCCCAAATCCTGAGGAAGGATCTCATTGAAGAGGAAACGTCCTAGTGTAGACTCAACGATTCCCGATACTTCTTCTCCCTCTGAATTTTTCTTGGTAATTTTTACTTTAATTCTGGAGTGTAATGTACAAGCACCGTTCTCATATGCCAAAATAGCTTCATTCACACTCTTATAAAATCTTCCTTCGCCAACCGCACCGGGTCTTTCCTGGGTCAGGTAATAGATCCCCAACACCATATCCTGAGAAGGTACGGCAACCGGACCTCCGTCAGAAGGTTTAAGCAGATTGTTGGGTGACAGGAGCAGGAACCGGCATTCTGCCTGCGCTTCCACAGAAAGCGGAAGATGCACAGCCATCTGGTCACCATCAAAGTCAGCATTAAAAGCTGTACAAACAAGGGGATGGAGCTTAATTGCCTTACCCTCTACCAGAATAGGCTCAAATGCCTGAATACCAAGTCTGTGCAGAGTAGGAGCACGGTTTAACATAACCGGATGCTCTTTGATAACCTCCTCAAGCACATCCCATACCTGTGTATCCAATCTTTCAACCAGTTTCTTTGCATTTTTGATATTCTGTGAAATGCCTCTTGCCACCAATTCCTTCATTACAAAGGGTTTGAATAACTCGATTGCCATTTCCTTGGGAAGACCGCACTGATAAATCTTAAGTTCCGGCCCTACTACGATAACGGAACGTCCTGAATAGTCAACACGCTTACCCAAAAGGTTTTGACGAAAACGTCCTGCCTTTCCTTTGAGCATGTCAGATAAGGACTTCAGAGCTCTGTTACCCGGTCCTGTTACCGGTCTGCCCCGTCTGCCGTTATCGATCAACGCATCCACTGCCTCCTGAAGCATTCTCTTCTCATTGCGGACAATGATATCGGGAGCGCCCAGTTCCAGCAGTCTCTTAAGACGATTATTACGGTTGATAATTCTTCTATATAAATCATTCAGATCGGAGGTTGCAAAACGTCCGCCGTCAAGCTGAACCATAGGACGGATGTCCGGCGGAATTACCGGTATCGCATCCATGATCATCCAAGAAGGTTCGTTGCCGGATTCCCGGAATGCCTCCACAACTTCCAATCTCTTAATGATTCTGGCTCTCTTCTGACCTGTGGACTCCTTAAGACCGGTCTTTAACTCTACCGCCTCTGTCTCCAGATCAATTGCCTGCAAAAGCTCTTTGATTGCCTCTGCACCCATTCCTACACGGAACTTATTGCCCCATGTTTCTCTCGCGTCCTGATATTCCTTCTCGGACAGAACCTGCTTATACTCCAGATCTGTTTCGCCCTTATCCAGAACAATATAGGAAGCAAAATAAAGTACCTTCTCCAGCACTCTCGGGGACAGATCTAAAATCAATCCCATACGGCTGGGGATTCCTTTAAAATACCAGATATGAGAGACCGGAGCAGCAAGTTCAATATGCCCCATACGCTCTCTTCGAACACTTGCCTTGGTAACCTCTACACCACACCGGTCACAGACAACACCCTTGTAGCGGATTTTCTTATATTTACCGCAGTGACATTCCCAATCCTTACTGGGACCAAAAATTTTCTCACAGAACAGTCCGTCTTTTTCAGGCTTTAAGGTTCTGTAATTGATGGTCTCTGGCTTTTGCACCTCGCCTCTGGACCATTCCCTGATCTTTTCAGGTGATGCTAAACCTATTCTGATGGCATCAAATGTCATCGGCTGATACACTTCTTGCTTTGTTTCTGACATCGTTATATCATACTCCTTTCAAAGTCTGGGCTGTTTATTCATCAAATGACTCGGATTCTATCTCATCAAACGCGTCCTCGGGAAACTCATCCAGATCTTCCTCATCCTCACTGCTGACAAGCTCACCGCTGTCCTCATCAAACTCCTGCTGCTGATATCCCATGGAGGAAAGTGATCCCTTATCATAATCATAATTCTTGTTATCACCCTCCATCTCATAACGGTAATCCGTATCACCGTAATCGATGGTCTCCATGATCTCAACCTCTGTATTATCATCACGAAGCACTCTTACGTCCAGACCAAGAGACTGCAGTTCCTTAAGCAATACCTTAAAGGACTCAGGGATACCGGGTTCCGGAATATTATCTCCCTTGATAATAGCCTCGTAGGTCTTTACACGTCCTACCACGTCATCCGACTTCACAGTCAGGATTTCCTGTAAGGTGTAGGAAGCGCCGTACGCCTCAAGAGCCCAAACCTCCATTTCACCGAAACGCTGTCCGCCGAACTGTGCCTTACCGCCCAGGGGCTGCTGTGTTACCAGTGAATAAGGACCTGTGGAACGTGCATGAATCTTATCATCAACCAGATGATGAAGCTTTAAGTAATGCATGTGTCCAATGGTAACCGGACTATCAAAATACTCACCGGTTCTTCCGTCACGGAGCCTTACCTTACCGTCTCTGGAAATAGGAACTCCCTTCCAAAGCTCTCTGTGATCGCGATTCTCGTATAAGTAATCCATCACTTCCGGAAGAAGCTCAGC
The DNA here is from genome assembly GCA_947174495.1 of uncultured Lachnospiraceae bacterium. Classification (GTDB taxonomy): domain Bacteria; phylum Bacillota; class Clostridia; order Lachnospirales; family Lachnospiraceae; genus Suilimivivens. The sequence goes on from CAMWJC010000056.1 coordinate 14,423, forward strand.
TTTATGCTTTGCCTCAAACTCTTCCCATGACAAATTTACATAGTCATTGGCAAGATCCAGTGTGTCCATAATGTCATTCTCGTTTGCTCCGTCAAACACCGGCGTTGCCACGTTAAATCCAAGAGCCTTGGCTGCCAGTGAAAGATGGATCTCAAGTACCTGTCCGATGTTCATACGTGAAGGCACGCCCAAAGGATTCAACACAATATCAAGAGGACGTCCGTTGGGAAGGTATGGCATATCTTCCACAGGAAGTACACGGGAAACAACACCCTTGTTACCGTGACGTCCGGCCATCTTATCACCTACGGAAATCTTTCTCTTCTGTGCGATATAAATGCGGACAGCCTGATTTACACCGGGTGAAAGCTCATCGCCATTCTCTCTTGTAAACACTTTGGCATCCACAATAATTCCATATTCACCATGAGGCACTTTCAAAGAAGTATCTCTTACCTCTCTTGCCTTTTCACCGAAGATTGCACGGAGAAGCCTCTCCTCTGCGGTAAGCTCAGTTTCTCCCTTAGGAGTAACTTTCCCTACCAGAATATCGCCTGCGCGGACCTCAGCACCGATGCGAATAATTCCTCTCTCATCCAGATCCTTCAGGGCATCATCACCTACGCCGGGAACATCCCTTGTGATCTCTTCCGGTCCTAACTTAGTGTCTCTGGCTTCTGCTTCATATTCTTCAATGTGTACAGAGGTATAAACATCCTCCTGTACCAGTCTTTCGCTTAAAAGTACTGCATCTTCGTAGTTATAGCCTTCCCAGGTCATAAATCCGATCAGCGGATTCTTGCCAAGTGCAAGCTCACCCTGAGCAGTGGAAGGACCATCTGCAATCACCTGCCCTGCTTCTACATGATCTCCCTTAAGTACAATGGGCTTCTGATTGTAGCAGTTAGACTGATTGCTTCGTGAAAACTTGGTAAGACGATACTCCATCTTTTCCCCGTCATCACAGGCTATGCGGATCACCTTTGCAGATACATAGTCTACCGTACCTGCCTTCTTTGCCACTACGCAGACACCAGAGTCTACGGCTGCCTTGGGCTCCATACCGGTACCTACAACGGGAGCTTCTGTCGTAAGAAGCGGTACCGCCTGACGCTGCATGTTCGATCCCATAAGGGCACGGTTTGCATCATCATTTTCAAGGAACGGAATCAGAGCTGTTGCCACGGAAAATACCATCTTCGGCGACACATCCATGTAATCAAATAATGCCTTAGGGTATTCGGATGTCTCTTCTTTATAACGTCCGGATACATTATTTCTGACAAAATGTCCCTCTGCATCCAGAGCTTCACTTGCCTGCGCCACATGGAAATTATCTTCCTCATCCGCCGTCATATATACAACCTTATCCGTTACCCTCGGATTTTCCGGATCTGATTTATCGATCTCACGATAAGGTGCTTCTACAAAACCATATTCATTAATTCTCGCATAAGATGCCAGAGAGTTGATCAATCCGATATTAGGACCTTCAGGGGTCTCAATAGGACACATTCTTCCGTAGTGAGAATAGTGTACGTCCCGGACCTCAAATCCTGCACGGTCTCTTGACAAACCACCAGGACCAAGTGCAGAAAGACGTCTCTTGTGAGTCAACTCGCCCAGCGGATTATTCTGATCCATAAACTGAGAAAGCTGGGAAGATCCGAAGAATTCCTTTACAGCCGCTTGTACAGGTTTGATATTGATCAATACCTGCGGTGAAATCTCCTCCGCATCATGAGTTGTCATTCTCTCGCGAACTACCCTCTCCAAACGGGAAAGTCCGATACGATACTGGTTCTGCAACAGCTCACCCACGGAGCGGATACGTCTGTTGCCCAGATGATCGATATCGTCATCATTTCCGATACCGTACTCCAAATGAATATTATAATTAATAGAAGCAAGTATGTCTTCCTTTGTTATATGCTTGGGAATCAGTTCATGCACATTCTTTTGAATTGCATCTGCCAATGCTTCCGGATCTTCTCCGAACTCTTCAAGAATCTGTGCCAGAACCGGATAATATACGTGCTCGGTAATGCCCAGATCTCTGGGATTGCAATCCACAAAATGAGTAAGATCCACCATCATGTTTGAGAGAATCTTTACATTCTTCTCCTCAGTCTGGATATATACATAAGAAATTGCAGCATTCTGAATCTCATCTGCAAGTTTTGCAGTTACTTTTGTTCCTGCCGCAGCAAGTACTTCACCGGTTAATGTATCCACCACATCCTCTGCAAGAATGTGATGACGGATTCGATTCCGGAACGCAAGCTTTTTGTTGAATTTGTATCTGCCAACCTTGGCTAAATCATATCTTCTGGGGTCAAAAAACATAGCATTGATCAAGCTTTCCGCACTTTCAACACTAAGCGGTTCTCCCGGACGGATCTTTTTGTATAACTCTAAAAGACCTTCCTGATAATTAGTAGCAACGTCTTTGGAAAGGCTTGCTTCGATTTTAGGTTCGTCGCCAAAAAGCTCTCTGATCTCTTCTGTGGTTCCTACTCCCAATGCCCTGATCAGAACGGTAACAGGAACTTTTCTGGTACGGTCAACACGTACATAAAAAATATCGTTGGAATCTGTCTCATATTCCAGCCATGCACCACGATTGGGAATAACAGTTGAGGAGAACAGTCTCTTGCCGATCTTGTCATGACTGATTGCATAATAAATACCCGGAGAACGAACCAACTGGCTTACAATAACACGTTCAGCACCGTTTATCACAAAGGTACCTGTCTCTGTCATAAGCGGAAGATCTCCCATAAAGATCTCATGTTCACTAATCTCTTCTTTTTCCTTATTATAAAGACGTACCTTAACTTTAAGGGGAGCTGCATACGTGGCATCTCTCTCTTTACATTTTTCAATCGAATATTTTACGTCATCTTCACATAATTCGAAGTCCACGAACTCGAGACTTAAATGCCCGCTATAGTCCGCAATCGGAGAAATATCGTCGAACACTTCCTTCAGACCTTCCTCAAGAAACCACTTGTAGGAATCCTTCTGGACTTCAATCAGGTTCGGCATCTCCAGAACTTCTTTCTGCCGTGAATAACTCATGCGTGTATTCTTGCCGGCAGCAATGGGACGTATTCTGTTCTTTTCCATCGACTATTCACCCCGTTCTTATGATTAATAATGCATACCACACCACAATAGTGCACTATCCATTCTACTACAAGTCCCGAAACGAGTCAACCAAAAATTTCCTCAAACACAAAAAAACTGTGCACCGGTTCTTCCCGGCACACAGCCTTTGTTCTGCTTTTAAAAAGTTCTAACGATTACTTTAATGTAACCTTAGCACCTTCTGCTTCAAGCTTAGCCTTAAGATCATCAGCCTCTTCCTTAGAAGCTGCTTCCTTAAGGGTCTTAGGAGCTGAATCTACCAGATCCTTAGCTTCCTTGAGTCCAAGGCCTGTTGCTTCACGAACTACCTTGATAACCTTAACCTTGTTAGGACCTACTTCGGTAAGCTCTACATCAAACTCAGTCTTCTCCTCTACTGCTGCGCCTGCATCAGCTGCTGCTGCAACTACAACGCCTGCTGCTGCAGATACGCCGAACTCTTCTTCACAAGCTTTTACAAGATCGTTTAACTCTAAAACTGTCAACTCTTTGATAGCGTCAATTAATTCCTGTGTGGATAACTTTGCCATTTTCTTTTCCTCCATTTATTATTTTGATTTCAATAGTTAATTGTTTCTGTTTACTCTGAACTGAAGATTACTCAGCCGGTGTTTCTTCCGCTGCTGGTGCTTCTTCTGCATTTTCAGCGGGTGCCGGAGCTGCTTCTTCTGCTGCAGGCGCTTCCTCTACCGGAGCTGCCTCTTCTACCGCTACAGGTGCTTCCTCTGCCGGAGCTGCTTCTTCAGATGCAGGTGCATCGCAGGCTACAGCGCCGCCTTTTTCTGCCAGCTGATCCATAACTCGTGCAAAGTTTGCAATCGGAGACTGGATGCTTCCAAGCAGCTTGGAGAGCAGTTCTTCTCTTGAAGGGATCTTAGCGATCTCAATGATACCCTGTGCATCATAGGAAATTCCTTCAACGATACCGCCCTTAACTTCCAGCTTCGGAGCTTCTTTTGCAAACTTGCAGATAACTCTCGCCGGAGCTGTCGCATCAGTTGTAGAAATTGCAATTGCACTGGGACCTTCCAGATACTGTGTAAGGCTCTCGCAGTCAGTTCCCTTGAATGCAAAATTCATCATGGTGTTTTTGTACACCTTGTAAGTGATTCCTGCCTCGCGAAGCTGTCTGCGCAGATTGGTATCCTGCTCTACCGTAAGTCCGCGGTAGTCAACCAATACAACCGACTGTGCATCTTTGATGTTTGCAGAAATCTCTTCCACGATAGGTTGTTTCAATTCAACTTTTGCCACTTTCTTTACCTCCTTATAGATTGTTTTGCCGAAAGGAGTTTTCTATATGGATCTCCAACAACGGATACCACGCTTCACGAGGCATCCTTATGTCAAATAAAAAACCTTCCTTCTTCAGGCACACCCAAAGACAGAAAGGTTAAAGTCATCATAAATAAACTCTTTTCCTCGGTAGGCGGTTTTCACGCTTATGCTGGCAGATTATCTGTCACCGGATTCATCTGCTTATAGCACCTACTGTCTTCGGCATGGTCATAACGACCTTTATTAAAATAGCATACATGGAGGTTCCTGTCAACACTTTTGTTCCGACCGGGCGTTAAATTAACGTTTAGCTGAGGAAGGGGACTGAGTCATTTCAGCTTTCTGTGGCGATAGCACCTTTCGGGATTTTGGGAACCCGGCCGTCACAAATGCCTATTAACTGCCCAGAGCCGAAACTCATACCCTGAATAATAGTTTCTATAAGACGAAATTATTTGTTCAGGGTATTTCGGACAACGTCTCTGGGCAGCAGCATTTTTGTGACAGCCGTTTCTCCAAAATCTATCGAAAGATCGCTATAAGCCATGCAAAAGCTGAAACGACTTCAGTTCCCCTATTCTCACTTATACTGCCAGCTAAATATGCTAACTGTTAGGCTTTTCGTGGGTTATTCAATATAGCTTCCGCATTTAGCAGGTTACTACTTCTCAGTGTAAAATGAACTCCCTCAA
>CAMWJC010000057.1 GCA_947174495.1 uncultured Lachnospiraceae bacterium
CCCCGACCTTTTGGTCCGTAGCCAAACGCTCTATCCAGCTGAGCTAAGCGCACATCTATTGCTGCCAGCAACTGCTATCAGCAACAAAAATCATTGTATTATAATCTGATAGTTTTGTCAAGAGAATTGGCCCAAAATTCTACACCAGCTTTTTAGCCTCCTCATACTTGTTCACCGTTGTGCCTAATCCCTCACAGGCTTTTTCCAGAGTGACCTGAAAAAATTTCATGACATTTTCAATATCCGCCACAAGTCTCCTAGCTTCCCCGCATTCCACACCAATCTGCACACCTTCAGCTCTTCCCTTTCTTTCATATTGATCAAACAATTCACACACAGTAATTTCGTCCTCCTCCCTGATTTTATGTTCTTCCATCCATTTTTCAACATCATTTATATCCGTTTCACCCGAAAGCACCTTGATCATTTTGATCAAAGCCGCTTTATGTACAATTTTCCTATCAGAGCGGTATTTTTCCCCTTCTGCAAGGAAATCAACTACAATACGCATATCACTTTGAAACAGCTTTCTTGTTCTCTCCGGTAAATGTCTCATCTCATATACATGAAGCTTTAATTCATCAATATAGTTCCACTCATCCTCTGAAAGATTCCATTTCCTGAACAATTTGCGGAAATCACGACTGCTTCTCCATTTATTGACTCCCCAGTATAGCACCAACTCAATTACCGGAAAAGAATTGGGCACCTGTCCCTCATATTGTTCCCGGTAAATGCCTCCTGTATATCCAGCCTTACGAAGCAGCATTTTCCCATCTGTTTTACTTTGATTGGCAATCAGATACATTAAACGTATTTTTCCATCTGACATATCATACTTGCATAGATCCTCATATTGTGTTCGGAGCTTTCTGTTTCCCTGATAAATAATTTCTGTCGGTCCTGGCAGCAAGTTTTCTTTCTTGATTATGTTTTTTCCCTGATACAGCAATACATTGAGCACATCTGCTGTTATGTCTGGGAAAGCGACAAAATCCTTTTCTATAATATCCTTTGTCTCTTCTGTTTTTTCCATCTGTTTTCCTTCCTTCGGGCAGGAAGGGAAACTTTTCTTCCATAAAAAAGCTATCTTCTCCCTGCCTTATTTAATTTCAATTGGTAATAAAGCAAGGATTCTAATATAGATAAATGCATCTCTGTAAAAGTATGCTTATTAGATAATGAGAATATAAAACGATTTTCCGTTAGAATTTCTATGCTTTCGTTCATTCTAACCAATATATCCCCATCTTGTCAATAAAATATTTATTAATTTTTACCAAATTTACTAGAACTTCACCACAATGGTTTCGTAACCCTCCAGCTCCCTTTTTCCGGCTACCGTCTCTTTTGTGTATAAATCCAGACCTGCCTTATGGAAAGTGATCTGTACCGGTTCTTTACTGTAATTCAGCACAAACAAATACCGCTGTTCACCCTTTTTGCGGACTGCAATCTCACATTCTTCCGGTGCCTCCACAAAATCCTGATAAGGTGATGCAACACCCAGCTTATGGAGAAATACATCCGCCGCCTTCTCGTCAAACGCACTTCCGTAATACCATGCCTGTCCTTTTCCATAGCGGTTACACACAAGCGCACAAGTCCCCGCATAATAATCTGAAGTATATGCTGCTTTCTTCTCTGCGCTCTCTCCTATTGGCTCTAAAAGATCCGTAAAAACAGCAGCTTCAAAAACGGTCCCCTCCCAGTCCACCGTAACTTTTCCCGCATCCGGCGCAATCAGGGAGTATTCCGGTATATCTGTTCCGGTCAATGGAGCAAGAAGTCCCGGAAGCTTGTCCATAACACATTTACCGGTCATATCCTTATATCCGCTGCGACAACCCACTACCAAAATACCACCTTCCGCTACATAGTCAGCAAGAAGCTTTGCTCTCTTCTTATTAATGATCGTTGCATGAGGATAAAACAATACCTTATACTTTTTTAAATCTTCTGCCTTAAGAGTATCGGTTAAATAAACATAATCCATTGGAGTATGGCTTCTCTGAGCTGCTGCAAAAAGCGATTTCTGACTTACAGAGTCAACTCTTTGATGCCAATGATCAATCTCCGCATCCCAGATATTATCATAATCCTTCACCACTCCGACCTGGGCCTCATAAACAGCTCCTGCTGCCTCTCCAATTGCCTCCATCAGATTGTGCACCTGTCTGATTTCCCGGATTCTTCGGTTTTCTCTTCCGGAATAGTCCAGAATTCCATGCCAATACATCTCCGTCCCCATAGTGCAGGTTCTCCAACGGAAATAGCTGATAAAATCCGCCCCATGCGCAATAGACTGCATGGTCCAAAGCGTGATCTGCCCCGGCCTGGGCGTAGGCGCTTCCAGCCTTGTATTCCAACCACAGGCTCCGGACTGCTGCTCCATAATTCCAAAAATCGGTGAAATTGACCGAGTCTCTGAAAGATTCCTGCTCCATTTCCGATCCCTGAATGCTTTCGGATCCTCATCATACATATCAAGACAGTAGCCAAAATCAGGATAGGAATCATAGGTATAAAAATCCAGACTCTCCCGTGTCATTTCATGATTATCGAGGTGCGCAAAAAGTCCGTTTGTTGTAATGAAATCACCAGGCTTGGCATAAATTCTGATTATATCACTCTGCATTTTGGCAAACCTTCTGGCGCTTTCAGAAATCAGACGGATATAATCCAAAACCTGATGAGGATTGACGGAATTTTGGCAGGTATTTCTGGGAACATAAATTTCCTCCCAGTCTGTGTAAGTCTGATTCCAGAACACCGTTCCCCATGATTCATTCAGAGCTTCCAACGTCCCATACTTTTTCTTCAAGAATTCCCTGAATGCTATGGTATCACTCTCCGAATAAAAATAGTCCATCTCGCAATTCAGCTCATTGTCAATCTGCCATCCGATAATACATTTTCTTCCCGCATAATGAGAGGCAAATTTTTCTGTAATCCGTATGCAGAATTCTTTATAAACGGGCGAATTATAATTATAATGCCTTCTCATCCCATGATAATAGCGGTTTCCTTTAATATCTGCATTTAAGACCTCCGGGTACTTTTTGGTAAGCCATGCGGGAGGCGTAGCCGTCGGTGTGCAAAAGATCACTTTCATCCCCACTTCTTCCGCCAAGTCTAAAAAGCGGTCAAAAAATTCATAAGTGAATTTTCCTTCCACCGGCTCCACCTTATTCCATGCAAACTCCGCAATGCGGATCACTTCTATCCCAGTATCCAGCATTCGAAGCAAGTCCTCCTTCCAGAGCTTTTCCGGCCAGTGCTCCGGATAATAACATGTCCCCATCACTAATCTTTGTCCGTTCAATATGTTCATAACTCCTCCATTCTTTCCTGCCCAGCAATGTACACACAGTTCTCAAAAATCTTTCTTTTCAAAATTTGTCCAATAATTATTTTATCGGAACCACAGTCACAGGAAATTCATTTTCCCCCAACCTTGATACCTGAACCCAAAATACCTGATACGTTAAAACATCATAATAATGCCTTTCTGCCTGTATATCATCCCAAACTCTTCCAACCTTTTGATAGGCCTCCCCATTAAAGTAGTAAATCTCACATTCCTCCTCAAATCCCATCTCCTTAGGGTTAACCCAAAGCAGGACGCTGTCTGCCTCCCCTTCTGTACGAATCGCAAATTTAACTGTTTTCTCGGGCAGATCAATTATTTCCTCCCCAATTTGGATCTGATTGTCAAAAGGAAGAGATAAAGGAACCAACTCATAACTATTCTCAATATTGCTTATCCCCTCTTCATCCTTTTCACTTTGCAGTGCCTTTTCGATTTCAAACTCTTCTCCCAAAACCAGCACTCCGGGTTCCAAAGTCTGTGTATGTGGAAGCACAATTGACAAAATCTCCTCATCAGCACGCATCAGAAATTTTGCAAGTCCATCCCAACTCGCCCCTGCCAAAAACATATCTGTATCCGTCATGGTTTCCAGTCTAATCTCACTGAACACCATCTTTTTCACTTCCTCTCTGGGATCATACGGATTTTCAAGTGAATTTAGCATATGCTTTTTCCATTCTTGTTCTTCTTTCCACTCATGAATTTTAATCACATTTGTCAGAATCAGTATTGCAATTGCAACAAACTTATATTTCTTTTTCTGCTTTCCCCTGTATCGATTGTAAGCAGCTCTAATCTTCATCTCAGTAAGCTCGACAGGTTCAATCAGCCCCATTGTCTCCGCAGTCTGCTCATTGCCGTCCTGATGCTGGGCAATACTTTTCAACTTGCCAACCATTAACTGATAGAGCTTTTTATCAATGGTCAATTTTTCAAGGATTTCACTCCATCTATATAAAAAAGCACTCTGACTCATTGCCTGCTGATATTCTTCCCCTGAAAATAATTCCTTCCAGTCCTCATAGCCCAGCTTATGGTAACGCTCCATCTGATCCAGCACTGCAAGCGCCTTTTGTAATTTCCGCTTCTCCTGCTCGATTTTTTCTGTCTTTAACGCAGCTGTCAATTCCCCCAAATTGTCAAACAGATTATTAAGCTCCGCCTCTTCCCGATCCTCTACGTCCGCTCCCTCCGGTTCGTCCACTTCAGCTGACAAGGTGCCTGTCTCTTTTATTGTTCGGGAGATCTGCTGCCTAAATACTTCATCCGTATTCTCTTTAAGAATACCCTCGGAAGCTGCTGCCTTCGTCAGATAGTTTCGTCCTTCTGCCCATTCCAGCGCGTTTTGATAAGCTTCATGAATCTCCTGCCATTTCTGCATATCCTCTTCTGGATGGTATTTTTTGACCAGAACTGCATAAGCCTTTTTGATCGTCTTTTTATCTTGAGTCGGTTCTATTCCCAAAATTTCAAATGCGTTCATTATTTTGTCCAATCCTCTTCATCCCACTGTTTAAACAGGTTGTCAATTTCCTTATTCTCCTCATCGTGTTCATCGTACCAGCTTCCATCCTCTATGTCTGCCTCATCCCAGTCCACATAGCTGTCGGTAAGCTTCTCAACGAACGCCAGATAAACCATCAGATACTTGCGCACCCGCGGTATCTGATATGGATCATTGCGCATAATGTAATGAAAGTACTTCATTTTCTTTGAAATTTCTTCTCTATATTCTCCTCCGCTCTGCATAAAGAGACGCTCTCCCCACGCAATCACATATTTGTTCTCTTCCTGCTCCGCCGGATTGATTTTTAGCTTCTGATATTCGCCCAGTTTCTCCTCTACCTGCTCCGCTGTCATTCCAAGTTCTTTATTTACAATCACCATTTGACGGTTTACATTGACCTGAGGAATAGAAACATTTACCTCCAATACCCCGTTAATGTCATAAGTAAAGCGGACATAACACTCAATCTCTCCCTTGGGTCTTGGCGGAATTTGGATACTCAGTTCTCCCAGCTTAATATTTTCATCCACATACATGGACTCTCCCTGATAAATTCCAAACCGAACAGCCGTTTGATTGTCTTCCACTGTTACATAGGAATGCTCTTTGCTGGTAGGAAGAGCACTGTTCCTAGGGATAATAAAGGACATCAATTTCCTGTCCAGGTCATTTTCATTACGGATTCCCGTTCCCAGGGAAAAAGGGCATACATCAGTCAGCACCAGATCACTAATCTCTTCATTCCGCTCTTTAATGCCTGCACAGATACCGGCTCCTAAGGCAATCATGTGATCCGGATGTAGTGTCTCAATGTCCGTCCTGCTTAACAAATGCTTCAGATACTGCTGCACTACCGGCATTTTACAGGAACCGCCCACCAAAACAATATGATCAATCTCTGCCGAAAGCAGCTTGCTGTCCATCAGCACACGTTTGATCGGTTTACTCATTCTTTCGAACAGCTCCGCACCAATTGCAACAACATCCTTTCTGGTAATTTCCAGCTTTTGATTAACCTGACTGCAATTTACCACCATTTGCGCAGACTTATTTTCAGTCAGCTCTCTCTTGCATTTTTCCGCACAGTTTCGAATCAGGGCTCTGGTTTCCGGTTCCAGCGTCTCCGGCACTAAATTGCATTTGTTAATGAAGTAAGTGCCAATGGCATCATCAAAATCCTGTCCCCCTAACTGATTGTCCCCACTCACTGCCATAATCTCAATCACATTGTCAAAGCATTCCACCAAAGATACATCCAGAGTTCCGCCGCCAAAATCGAACACCATAATCACTGCATCTTCTTCCAGTCGCAAATTCTGGCAGGCAAGAGCAGCCGCAGATGGCTCATTAATGATACGCTCCACCTTAAATCCAGCCAGAATGCCGGCACGCTTTGTAGCATTCCGCGCCATATCGTTAAAATATGCGGGCACACTGATCACCGCTTCTTCCACTGGTTCTCCCAAAAAGCTTTCCGCATCCTCTTTCAGCCTTTTCAGTACCATAGCAGACAATTCCTCCGGCAGATATGTCTTGCCACCCAGGTTATATTTCCGGGAAGTCCCCATAAAACGCTTAAAAAGACTTGCAGTCTGACCCGGATGAGAAGAAAGTCTCTCCTTGGCGGTCTTTCCCACGTATATAGTTCCATCCTTATCTACACTGACCACGCTTGGCGTGAGATATTCCCCGAAAGCATTCGGTATCAACCGGCTCTTCCCGTCTTTCCAATATGCTGCTAAAGAATTAGTCGTACCAAGGTCTATTCCGATTATTCTGCCCATTTCACTTATCACCGCCTCTGACTTGATATAGCTATCATACCTTGTTAAGTCCGGGTTTACAAGTACAAAAAGGGAATGCCTTTTGATGCATTCCCCTTTCTCAATGATTCCTTATTTATTCTAAACCATCAGTAACGATAGTACGGCACACCGCCGCAACATAATCCGCCGCCTCCGCAGCACAGATTACAGATTAGGTTTGCAATACAGAGCTTCAGGCACAACCCGTTCCCTCCTGTATACGGCTGCCCATAGGAATATTGACGCTGACGATACCAAGAACCGCCATTTTCAAACTGGTATACCAGATTACTGTAGTCTCTGTTCCCGGGTTCCATCGCCGCCGCGCGCCTTGCGTGCTCAAGGGCCGCCACCTGATTGCCAAGTCCTGCATGAGTAAGCGCACTGTAATAATACCACCGGGCGCTGCGGGTACGCTCTTCCATACTGTCAAGAACTGTCCGTGCCTCTTTATAATAGCCGTTCCGCACATAATTTCCGGCTGCACGGAGATAATTATCTTCCTCATAGCCCGTTTCCTGACTGCTGCCCCACGCATTTCCAAAGCCACCAAATCCTCCGAAACCGCCAAAGTCTCCAAACCCGCCAAAACCACCATAGCCTCCATATCCACTGCTGTTTTGGCTGCTCTGTCTGTAACTGCCCTGACCTTGATAGTTGTAACCATCTGTCCGTTCTTTCATGATCTGCTGATATGCCTGCTGAATCTCTTTAAACTTTTCTTCTGCCTCCTCTTTGCGAGGGTTATTAATATTGGCATCGGGATGGTATTTTCTGCTGAGAGCTTTATATGCTTTTTTGATTTCTTCTTCTGATGCACTGCGTGTAATGCCCAGAACCTCATATGGATCGCGCATCGTCTTCCTTTCGCTTGGCTTCCTTTTCTGCTTCTCTCTTTCCATGTACCATCTCATACCGGTACCAGACACCGGAATATAAGATGTTCCGAAGAATTTCTACATTCTCAATAACAGGAAGCTTTTCAAATTCACGGCAGCAGCCTGCCATCATCATTGTTAAAATGGTTTTGATCTCTTCTTCAAAATCCGGACTGTTAAACTTTTTCTTCAGAGGATTATATCTTTGTCTCCTGATATCCTCTTCCACATCCTCATAGGCATCCATCAGATAAATAAACTTCCCAAGAAAGTTTCCCATGGTTTTCAGTTCTTCTTGCCATTCATCCTCTCTGACAGCAAGTATTTCTCCCATAATCTCACCAAACAGTCCTGCCATATGATCGATATCCTGACTTTGACGCTTTTCTTCCTGCTTCATCTCCCGCATCAGTCCTGCAATTCTTTTGGCCTTTTCGCCGTAGCGGACACAGACGGACCGATAAGCACGACAAAGCAGCCTGCTATATGCCAACCGGGATAACTTCTTTTCATCCTCCCAGTCATCCCTGCACTTATAATAAGTAAACAGCACATTCATATCCGCTCCATAATCGGAAAACTCATTGCACCTTATGGTATGTTTTTCAAAGGGATGAACGGCACACTTTACTTGGTCAAGCTTCGTTTCAGGTTCATACAAGCTGGAAAGCAGCATAACCACAAAGGTCATGTCATACGAAAGGCTGAGCTGTCCGATTTTACTGTACTTATGCTTTAGCGCATTGCACAATCCGCAATAATAGGAATGATAAATATCAAATTCTTTAAATTTCATATCACCCTTGTTAATAATAATGTATCCGAACATGATTGCTCCTGCTTAACTCTTCTTAATGAATGTCTGGCTGCATTTGGGACATCTGATCTCTATCCTACCTTTGCCCCTGGGGACTCTGATCTTTTGTTTGCAGGACGGACAGCGATAAATATGATATATCCTCCTTTGCTGCATGTCCTGCTTCCACGTAAGGAATCTTTGGCGGAGCTTGTATTCATATTTGATATATGTATAATTTTCCTCTCTTCTCTTATAAATATTTCTGGAAAAGACTCTGAAATATGCGTAGATGAAAATGGCAATACCAAATATGTAAAAAATTCGCAGTCCAAACAATGAAAACGCAAAACAGATTATCGCCAATATCATCAAGAACCGATTGAACTGATCTGCCCCATATCTTCCCTGCATAAAATGATATAACTTTTCTCTCATAATATCACATCTCCTTATTTCGATATTATTAATCCTACTGCTTTCCTTTTCATAATGCAATAAACGCAATATAAAGGATTCTAAAAAAAATATAAAAGAGCAAGCTTCCAAACTTGCTCTTTAACCATCCTATCTTTTCTACTAATCATTCGGCTTTTGATAAAAGTGTCCCAATAGTCCTTCCGTCTTCACCTCATTGGCAAAGGCATTTTCATCAATTTCCCTGACTGCCCGCAGTACCTTTTTCACCTCATCCTTCGCAACGATAGAATACACCACATTCCGCTCACAATGCTCGTAGGAACCTTCTCCCTCCAGGATCGTTGCCCCATGATTGGTGATCGCATAAATAACATCACTGATCTCCTCCGGCTTTTTCGTAACAATAAACAGGGTACGCTTTTGATACCTTGTGTACAGTGTGTGCAGCACCTGTGTCGCCGCAAACTGGAAAATAATGGAGTACAGTGCTTTGTCCCACCCAAACAACGCGCCTGCTATGGATATGATCACAATATTCAGTCCCAAAATCAGATTCCAAGAATCTACTCCTTTCTTTTCAGAAAGATAAATGGAAATGAAATCAGTTCCTCCCGATGTGGCCCCCACCATAAGGCACAAGCTGATTGCAAAACCACTCAGAATTCCGCCAAAAATACTGATCAGTAAAATATCGTAAGTAATGACATGCACTGGAATGACATCAGTCAGAATACTGGTAAGAACGATCATCAGGCAGGAAAACAATGTGAACTTTTTGCCTATGAAGCGGAACCCTATATAAACAGGAAAAGCATTGAGCAACAGGTTGATTGCGGTATAAGGAACAGAAATGCCGAAAAAACGGTCAAAGATCGTCTGCAATAATATGGTAAGCCCCGTAGCTCCGCCGGGATACAAGTCTCCTGTCCTTACAAAAGTCTTGATATTTACAGCCATAAGAACAGACGCAATACATATGACGACAAAACGCTTTATATCTTTTTTAGGTTCAAACTTCATCGTAATCCTCCATGCTTTCACAGGAAACTTCTTTTCCGTTCTTCCTGATCTTTTTTAGAAAAATTTACTCAGATCATTCATCTCCTATTTATTATATAGCAAAACTACAGTTTTACAAGTTTGACTTTGAGATGTTTAGATCGGGGATGCATATGCGAAATATCCGCTCAGATTAAAGAAATCCTACGTCACCACGCTCGATAAAGCGTTCGCGAATTGGTTCCTTTAGGATTTCTTTAATCTGAGCTGGGTTATCGAATGACGCATAGCCCAACTGGCAACTCCACTAAAACGAAATAATTCACGTTTTAGCAGACAGCCAGACTGTGGATTTGGCAACCATAGTGGAGTCATTAGCTGGATTTTTCGTTGAGCAAAAAAGTAACTCGGATAAGAAATAAATTCTTAAGGAGCCAATTCGCGAACGCTTTATCGAGCGTGGCGACGTAGAATTTATTTCTTATCCGAGTGGTCGTTTAGATATTACAGATAAACCAATTAAACGTTAATTTAGAAGAGATTCCAACTCCCCGAGGACAGCAATGCCCCCGCTAAAGACGCAGGAAAACCTCCGCCCATATAACCGGGCGAAAATTGCTGGAAGCCTGTATTTGCCATCATCTGCATTTGCAGCTGCATAAGCTGCGCCTGCTGATTTCTGCTTTGGGACAACGCTCTCCTTTGTATCGCTTTCTTCTCCTGCTGCTCCATAAACTCTTCCATCTTCTTATGTCTCTTTTCCCACCAATTCTCTTCATCAGATGCCGATGAGGTCTTTGATCCGGAGCTGCTCATAGGTACTGACTGTCCCAGATGCTCTTCAATCGATGCCCCAAACTGCTCCGTGTGTAAGTTGGGAGAGTATCCCGGCATAGAAGCAAAAGGAATATGAACAGCCCGATCCTGCGCCGTATATCCCAATACCCACGCTTCATACTCCGGATCATTCTTCATCTGCTCCCATCCTTTTTCGGAGATGTTCCATACTTCTACATCCCTTTGCTGTGAAGAATCAAAAGGAATACTGTTCATCAGTTTTGTAAAAAACTGTTTGTACTCCTCCATTGTCATATCCTCTCTGGATATATTCTCGGCACCGTTCTTCTTGAGAACCGCTTTTCCGGCATTTACCTGTCCATTTACCGTACTTGCTTCCTTCGGATGCTTTTTCTTAAACTCATCAACCACACTTTCTTTCCTGGTGTTTGACTTATTTACTGTGTCAGAAAAGCTGACGGAGCTGCTTTTCTCCGTGCGGCTTTTATAATTGGTATAAGTACTGAAGCTGTTTTCAACTCCCGATACTGCCATAATCCTATAACTCCTTTCTTACATGCAGCTCTTCTGTCAGTCAAAGCTGCTATGCTCTCTCTGTGAGTCCGAGCTTTTCACTTTTCTGCCAGAGCAGATGCTGAAGCAGATGTTAAAGTAGAAATCCTAAGAACTTTTTATAGTCCAGATACCCTTGCAGATTTCCCACATTGTACTGCGTCTGCATCAGGCTGTTCACCACGTCCACCCAATTGGTTTTGGTTGGCATATATGACTGGAAGCTGTTTGCCTGTGCTGCCTGCTGATATGCACGTGCCACTGCAAATTTGAGCTGGGCTTGCGGGTATTGCCCGCTGTTGTTTAAATGCCATGAATAAGTGTACATATCCACATCATCACTGCTTCTGGGATTGATCTTTGACAGATCTACCATCCGCTCCGTCATGTTTCCGTCCATATCCCAGGTTTTCACATGATAAACCGGATTGGCCGCGTCAAAGTCTTTCGTCTTGTAAATGGCACTGCTGGTTCCTGCCTGCACATTTACAAAAGAACCGACAATCTGTTCCCCTGTACCGGCATCTGCTTTTCCATGCAGTGTCAGCCCGGTTGCTGTCCTGTTTCCGACAGAGCTGATGCCTGTTGATGTCCTGTTTCCAACAGAAGTGACGCCTGCGGCTGCCCTCTGAAATATATCCGCAAAGTTCAGTCCGGTCACATTATAGCCTGTACTTCCCAGACCGTACCCGCTCAGATAATTCAGGTAATTCATGGAATTGATTCCACCAATATACATACTCATTCCTCCTTTCTTTCTTCATTTTTTATCATAACAGATAAGGTGAATACCTTATCTGCTACTTTCCAATCCACTGCTCCCTGATACTTTTCCACTGTATTCCGGATGTTGATAAGTCCGATTCCATGGGCATTTTTGTCCTCTTTATCAGTAACCGGGAACTCGCTTGTTCCCATTCGACGGATTATCCCGTCAAAGCTGTTCTCTATTTTAAAAAACAATAGTTTCCCTTTTCCAAATGAAGTGAGATTGATAAATACTTCCACCTCCGGCTCCTTTTCCTTCAGCTTTCTACATGCTTCCCCCGCATTATCCAGTGCATTACCCAGAATAATTCCCAGATCATAGCTTTGTACAGCTAAGGTGTCCGGAAGCACCAGTTCATCCGCATTCATCTTAAGATCAGGCACTGCCCGGGTTATTTCATGATATTTCATGTTCAATAAGGTATCTGCCACCTGATTTCCTGTCTTAAATCGAAATTCAAGCCGATTCATAGATCTGTTTAATTCTGATAAATACGTCTGTAGCTCTTCATTTTGCGAATATCCGCTTGTTCTCCCCTCTTCATCAACTCCTGCAAGCTGCATGATCACTGAAAGCGTATTTTTCATATCATGCTTCATGCTTTGCACTCCCGAATATATCCGCTCCATCTCTTCCATATTTTCCTGCATGCTTCCTATCTGCTTTTCCAGAATAATGCGATTACTCTTCTCTCTGCTTAAGTCAATCATATCCTGAAGCAGCTTCACTCCAAACAGAATTGATAAAAGAGACAGGATCAAAATAGCAGGAATGATCAGGGATAGGGACGGATATCTGTCATATAAAAACCGTGGAATCCGGTCCTGCGCAATATCAATGGTTATCCGCAGCAGAATGCAGATCAGAAGCCCTGTAAAGACCGGCGCCAGAATAAAAAACAATTCTGTCCTGTGAAAAGCATATTCCTTATCCCTGAAATTCTTAGCAATACCTTTCAAAGTCATGTATAAAATAATTAGAAACACTGTATATGTTAAAGCCTGCAGTCCATATGCCGTAACACAGACCCATGTCACATAAGCTTTCAGAGACGTCATATATCCATTCTGATAAGCCCACTCCCACACCAAGAACAAATGGCTTCCCAGCCGCATCAGCATATTGGACAGAAAAAGGCTAATTTCACTTACCGTTATAAAAGTTAATACTAAAAATACCGTTATTCTTTTAATCGAACGATAAAAACACAGAGCAAGTATAAAAAGAACACACAGGGTCAAAAAAAGTTTTGTCAGCATTCCTGCCGCACTGTAGTTACTCTTCCACAAAAAGTCTCCTCCCAGCTTCCATGCCGCATAAGAAACCGTTGTACATATGCCTGCCCAATATTTCTTTTTGCTTCTGGAACGCAGAAAATTCCCATAAAAAAACTGCAGGCAATATCCCTGTATCAATACAAAGAAAATTTCCAGACATTCATCGATCAGATTATACACAGGATACGCCTCCGTTCTGCAGATACCACATGTAGGTTTTTACAAACTCACTGTGCTTTTTCTTTGTCAGATAAACACTATCCCCATTATTCAATGTAATACTCTCATTGTCATATTCCGCAATATACGCCATATTAACCAGATATCCTCTATGGCAGCGATAAAAACTGTCCGACAACTGCTTTTCCAGTTCACTCATAACCGCATAGATTTCAATAATTTCTTTTACCGTATGAATTACCGCTTTCTTCCCTTTGCTCTCAATGTACAAAATACTATTCTGGCTGAGAGTGATCCCTTTGCTCTTCAAAAAAAGCTGCTGATTCTCCAGCTTCTTCCTTTTTAAAATCTCCGCTTCGGCTTTATGAAATACTTCTGTAAACTTTTTTTCTTCGACGGGTTTTAACAAATAATGAAAAGCCGCTACGTCAAAAGCGTCAAACACATATTCTCTAATACCCGTAATAAAGATCACTATCGTATCTTCCTTACATCTTTTCAGTTTTTCCGCGGTTTCAATGCCATTTAAGCCATCCATTTGTATATCCAGAAAAACTATGTCAAAACGTTTTCCTGATTCGAGCAGTTCATTACCGGATTCATAGGACATAATGCAACACCCCGGATTTTGCTTCCGAATCAACCTGCCGATCTGTTCTCTGATAACTTTCTCATCATCTACTACTGCTATATTCAAACTTTTACCTCTCGTATTTCCACAATTTTTCATATCTCACACCTACTATATCGGTTAAAAATTTTTAAGCTTTTGGGATTTGGCATAAAACGCCTTTCTTAGGGAATAAAAGACATTCCTGGGAATAAAAAGCATTCCTGGGAATAAAAGACATTCCTGAGAATAAAAAGTATTCCTGTATAAAAAAAGAACAATTATCATGTCAATACTTGTGTTTTTCTTATTTAGTGTTATAATTTTATTATCTTTTCAATCATTGTTTATATCTAATGATGTATAGTAATAATTCGAACCTTGACATAAAAATATAGTGTTGAAACTAAGCTGCTCCGGAATAAAGAAAATAAACAAGAAAAGAATCCCATTTTTTGGGGTGGAACAGGAGATTATATGTTTAATAAAATAAAAGAGATGAAAGTAGCGGAGAAGCTGAAATTTTGCTTTACATTGGTTGTGATAATCGCAAGCTTTTCAGGTGTTCTCGGTCTGATTTTCCTATTGGTTAATAACCTTCAGTACAGTGAAGCTCTTGTTTCCAATGGGTTTTCTCAGGGAGAAATCGGCAAATTCAGTACATATTTAAACAAGGAGCCCTCAAGCATCAGAGAATTAATTCTTTTCGAGGAGGAAGCCGATTTAAAGGCTGCTTACGAAGATCTTGCACAAACCCAAGTAAAAACGGACGATGCACTTGAAGCAATGCTGCTGAATTGTACAGAACCCAGCGAGTTGGAATATATTGATATCATTACGAAAGACCTGTCGGCTTATCGTGAAGTATATACCGAGGTTGTGGCTTATGCCATGGAAAACAAAAATGATGAGGCATTAAATCTTTTAGCCACGCAAGGAAAGCCGCTTCTCAAAGAGCTCACCAATGCTGTGGAAAGTCTCATTGAATTAAATGAGGACATGGGGAACAACGTATCCCGGCGTCTTACTATTCAGACCTACATCATTATCGGCATTATGATTCTTTCCATTGTAATCGCTGTGCTGTTATCTACAAGATTGGCACAATTTGTAGCCAATTTATTTGTGGAACCGATTCATCAGATAAACGCTGCTTCTGCCAAGCTTGCTCAGGGTGACTTAAACATCGAAATCGAACCGCTGCATCCTGATGAACTTGGCGAGATGACCGTCTCCTTTAAAGAAGCCGCCGATATGATAAAGCTTTATATCAGCGAACTCAGCCGTGATCTTGGAGAAGTTGCTTCCGGCAACTTTGATGTTTCTTCGAATGTTGATTTTAAGGGTGATTTTGCTGACTTAGCACATGCACTTGATGCAATTGTTGTTGAGTTAAGCGAAACCCTTCAAAAGATCAATGATGGCGCTGAACAGGTTGCACTTGGTGCAAATCAGATGGCAGAAAGTGCACAAGCACTTGCGGAAGGCGCTACCGATCAGGCAGGTGCCGTGGAAGAACTGACTGCAACAATTCAAAATATCACTGAGGCAGTTATTACTACTTCTGAAAAGGCCGGCTTATCGCATCAAAATGCCCAAACCTTTGAAGCTGCCGCCCAAAAGAGCAGCGAAGATATCCAAGAGTTGACCGTAGCAATGGAGCGAATCAATGCTACCTCCAAAGAGATAGCAAATATCATTGCGGAGATTGAAGACATTGCATCTCAGACAAATTTGCTTTCCCTGAACGCATCTATTGAAGCGGCAAGGGCTGGTGAAGCCGGAAAAGGATTTGCTGTTGTTGCAGACCAAATTGGCAAGTTGGCATCCGACAGTGCAGATTCTGCAGTTAATACCAAAAGGTTAATTGAGAACTCCATCAATGAAATTCAACTTGGCAACGAAATCACTGCGAAGACGACCACTGCCATTGAAGCCGTTATCAGCGGAATCAAAGAGCTTGCAGAATCCACCAAGGAAATCAGCGAATTATCCGAAGTACAGGCGGATTCTATGAGACAGCTTGAACTGGGCGTAGAGCAGATTTCAGAAGTCATTCAGAACAATTCAGCGGCTGCTCAGGAAACCTCTGCTACCAGTCAGGAATTATCTGCACAATCCGACAGTCTGGAAGATTTAGTTGGTCAATTTCAACTGAAAGCTTAATGATTTATTCAGTAATTTTTATACCATTGCACTGCTAATCAGCGTAATAATCTTATTAATTGCTGAATGAGTCTTCTAGTGCATTAGGTTAAACGATGAGAAAAAGTACAAAATTCCAAATGCCATCCGGAATTACGAATGGTGTGGCTATAACAGCTTATTTGAAACTACTACTCTACATCATAGTAAACGTTCTAAAAAAATGTGGGAAACAAAAGCTCAATGCTCTTTGTTTCCCACACTATACTGTCTATGTTCTTTTTCGTTTGCCGAATTGCACTCATTTCCGAAAAGAGCGTTAAGAAGTTAGACATCCTCATTCACTAAGGATTTTGTATAAATCAAAAAATTCTCCTTCTTTTTCCATTAATTCATCAAATCTTCCTCTTTCTATAATTTTACCGGCATCCATTACAATGATTTCATTGTATTTTTGCATAAGTGCTTTATTATATCTATGCGTAATATTTATAATAGTCATATCTTCATCAAGCAGCCTTTTTTCAATTTCATAAGCGGTAGCATTATCAAGCCCCGATGTGATTTCATCAAGAAAGGTCATTGCTTTATTCCTTAAAAACAACCTCGCCAAAGCAATTCTCTGCAATTCACCGCCCGAAAAATTTTTCCCATTCTCCTGTATTTTTTCATCTACTCCCTCCGGAAGCCTCTGAATAGTATCGTAGATGCCTGCCTTCCGCAGTGCTTCAATGACCTCGTCTTTTGAATAATTCTGATATAAGGCTACATTATTGAAGACTGTATCGTTAAATATGTAGGTCTGCTGATAGCAGACCGGACTTACATGCATGATACTTTCCTTATTGAGTCCTGACAGCTCTTGCCCATTAATCAGAACCCGACCTGTATAATCCGCTCCATACTCCGTAAGTAGTTTAATGATGCTTGATTTTCCACTTCCGCTTTTACCAACAATAGCATACTTCTTGCCTTTCTCAAAGTTCAGTGTCAGCTTATCCAACGAAAAACTATCGCTGATTTTCTGATTGACATTATCCAGACAGATTTCCCGTATATTTTCCTCGATGCTTTCTTTATTATCGTTTTCACTTTCCTGTTCCAGCAAAGCTTCCAATTCAGCTTTTACCTTCTCCATTGCTTTTAACTGAATCATTCCATTGGCAATAGTCTTACATGGTGTTAAAACGAAATTCATCATATTGGTGATTGCTACTACCTCGCCAACTGTGATTCTGCCTGCCGCAGCAAAGAACATGCAGCTCCCCAAAACAATCAGGAAGGCCCCCTGGTTTACAAAGGAGGCTAACACCTGAGCCCAATATAGAGTTTGGGAGGAATACTCATTTTTTCTGCATACAAAATCACTTAGCTTTTCCTGCTTCCCTAAAATCTGTTTCACAGCATCAAAGGTTCTTATGACTTTATGACCGCCTAAATCGCCTTTTATCCCGTCCAGATAAACCTCCAAGGCTTCTGTATATTCCTTTCTTGAGGAACCGATTTTCCTTTTCAATATGTTCGGAACCCCAAATTGAACAATGCTGACTGCGGCTACAATCAACAAAATAAACGGTTCTACACAAAGTAAGTAAATGACAGCAACAATCACAAAGACAAATTGCATAATCATGCCATATACATTGTTGACCCCGTCATCTAATATGATTTTTATGTCTGTAGTAAATTTTGAAAGATAATATGCCAAACCCTTTTTTTCAAATTGATTGGCAGAAATATAAAACAGCTTATGCGTCAATTGATTGCGTAGATCCTTTTCAATATCCCGCACAACAGCTGCCTGACTCCTCTTGCTTACCCATTCAAAGATAAATATCCCTATGTTAAAAACAGCTCCAATAAGGCAGTTTTCCAACAGCTCCTTATGATTTGAAGAATCAATCAAAAGCTGCATAATATAGGAACGTAAGGGAGCCATGATACCAACAATTACCACCGGAATGAGGCTAAGCAAAAATTTGTATCTGTTCTTTTTGTAAATACTTTTTATCATTGTCCTTCTCCCTCATCTTTTCCAACATAAAGCCAGAAGCGGTTATTGATCCTAAACCAATGATTCCCTGTTGTAATCCGTGATATCGCTGCCTAATCTTGCATAAATATCTTTTACGCTCTGCACCGTGTCCAATGTCTTTAATTCCGCATCTGTCATACCAATAAATGTTAGAAATGCCACCCTGCCATTAGGGGTATCTATCGTATTAACAGATGTATCCGGAACGCAAATAAACCCGGTGATGTTTGATTTTTGATACGCATCTATTCCTGTCGTCTGTCCCGTATACAAAAACTCAAACGGATGAAAAATCTCACTGTTATTAAATGTTATCCTGGCTATCGCCTGCAATATTCCGCATATACACTTTAATTCACCCTCTTCATCTGCGTAATTATCCTTTTTCAATTTAAAAGTCATTTCATAGCCGAACCCGCTTATCCCATCATTGCCTTCTTCCTTCTCATAAAGCTCTGTCATACCATACGTGACGAAATGCCAATAGTCCCCGCCGTCATAAATGCTGATACCATCAAGGGGATCCTTTCCGCCCAGTGCCCATTTTAAAAGTGTCCCGTAATGCTTGGGATTTGTTTGATCAGGATAAATTCTTTCAAACTCAGCCGTAATCGCATCCCAGCCCATAGCCAATGGTTCTGGAATCTCCTTATTTTCAGTTTTTTTGTTCTTATTAAACTTATCAAATATTCCCATTTGCTTACCCTCCAAATATTTATTTAAAAAACCAAACTTTAGTGAATTGTTTGCAAAAAGTCTTCTACCTCTTTATTGAATGTAACATATCTCTTATTTGCGATAAAGTGATTACCTTTAATAAAAGATAATTTTGCATTAGGTATATTTTCCGCAATCTCTTTTGTATGAGATTCCTTAATCATATCATTTTTTCCACAAATTACCAGCGTGGGAGCTGTTATTTTTGATAATTCGTTTCGTTCAATATTGGGCTCATTAACCATTAAACTAAGCATTTCAGCATTCTTTTTTGCGTCAGCCGATTTTGAAGCAAATCGTCTTGCTATTTTGTATCCTATTTCAATCGGAATTTGTGTTGTTTTTTTAACTCCTTTCGGATTCATATTTCCCCCGTTTAATATCAATGCCTTTACTTTATTTGGATATTTTATTGCAAATTTCATTGCTATATTTGCTCCGTCTGAAAATCCCAA
This sequence comes from uncultured Lachnospiraceae bacterium, assembly GCA_947174495.1. Lineage (GTDB taxonomy): Bacteria > Bacillota > Clostridia > Lachnospirales > Lachnospiraceae > Suilimivivens. Next base: position 19,317 of record CAMWJC010000057.1, read on the forward strand.
AATAACTGCATTTGAAATTTCAAGACCTTCCATAAAATCGTATAAGTCACAGGAAAACTGCTCGATAGTAAACGGCTTAGTGCCTCTTGGTGATTTACCGTGCCCTCGTGTATCTAAAGCAATCACTCTATATCTGTCACTAAAATAATCTATTTGATTTTTGAAATACGAACCGTTCTCTCCGTTTCCATGCAAAAGGATAAACGGCTCTTTATTTCCTTTTT